>JANQLL010000138.1 GCA_028280605.1 Candidatus Gastranaerophilales bacterium | reverse complement strand
GAAGCTTCTTTATTCTACGAAAGCAATTCTGAAACTATCAAGTCAATAGTTGGCTCTAACTGGATAGTTAATACTTTATAGACTGCTAATTGGTATAAATACTGCTGCTTATATGAAAAAAGATGAAGTTGCAAGAAAATCATTTGCAAAATTTTACTATGGAGACATTGATTCAGAATTAATGATTATAAAATTAGTTGACAAAACTCCAAAACATATATACGAAGAAAATAAACTTGCGTCTAGGGGATAATTAAATATATTGATGCCCATGCTTACAATTTTAAATACGACAAAGCTGTTGACTACGGAGGAGTTTTGTAAAAAATGGGGAAATATCTATCGCATTCCAGTAGAGGATATTAGCTATAATCCGATAGAAAAAGATGATAGCATAAGGGTTACCTTGCCGAATCCTTAAAAATTAATACTTTTCAATTAAATGTAGGATTACTCTTTTCTAAGCATAGCTTACTGTATTAATGTTATGGAAAATAATCAATCTAAAAATTATAGAATACTAATAGTTGATGATATTTGCGACTGGCTTAATTACCACGCAGGTCTAATCAAAACTTTTTATGGATTTGACACCTTAGAAATTGTATGTGCCAGCAGTGGAAAAAGTGCTTTTGAAAAAATCATGGCTTCAGATCAGCCTTTTGACCTTGTTATAACTGATTTAGAAATGGAAAGCATACCAAACGAAAACTACGCAGGTGCCTGGCTGGTCAAAAATATCAAAGCTCGTAAGGAAAAAGTTAAAAATATTCTGATAATATCAGGCAGTTATGATATTAAAGAAGTAGCAGACAGCTTTGATGTGGACTTTATCCCAAAAGATTTATTAATAAGTAATCAGTTGCTATTAAAGTATAAAACTGATGAATTATTAATAAACTAAAAATCCTTATCCACCTAATAAAACAACAGTAACAATATATAAACTAAAATCTATTTACTAATATTACAAAAGCTATATTGTTTATTGTAGTATTTTATTTAATTTATAATTAAACATAGGTGGGTAAAATAAAAATGGCAGTATTAACCATACAGACTCATAACTGCTTAGCTAAACAATATATAAATAAAAAATCAATAAACAAGGATGAATATCCCTTAAAAAGGTCTAAAACAATAATTGCTCCACCTATCAACTATAGGGACAAAGGTAATAAGTTTAAAAGCATTCCCTTTAAAGGACTTTTCTCAACATTAATCAATAAATTCAATGAGGTTTGTGAAGATAATTTATTTGAGTCGGAAAGACACTTTGATAAGGTAATATCTCCATATCTTCTGGATGATGCGATTTATGAAAAATTTATAGGCAGGATATCAAAAAAAACAGGGCTTGATGAAAATTTAATTATAGAAAAAACTGAAAAAAAAATGCCCTGGCCGCTGGATAAAGAAAGAAAGACACCCCATCTACAGCCGCAAGATTGGGAATCATTGTTACTGTATGATAATGATCCTGAGCTAAAAGAAGCAATAGATTCAATAAAAGAATTTAAAAAATATCAATCCTATGATTCATTGTTTGGACGACTTACAGGATTGTCGAGCTTACGGAATGAAAAACTACAAGAAGCTCAAACAAAAAGCATGGCTTGTATTAAAAAAATTAATAACAAAATAAAAAAAGATAACGTAGAAATTAAAAAAAGAAACAAAGAAAAAGATAACGCAGAAAACTTAAGAGATAAAAGCTTGTTACACAAAGAGGCCTATGACTATATAGAAAGAGAAGAAAATGCATTAAAAAAAGCGCAAGAAGCAAATCAAAGCGTGTTTGCTGTTGAGAAAAAAATAGCTGAAGAAAAACAAAATAAAAACACCTATAAACTAGATCTGGGTTTAGCTGGCAAACCACCGGAGTCCTGGAAAAATGTCACGGATATTATACCTGTACTTAGGGCAGGTGGAGGCGTAGACTGGAGTAATGCTATACCTGCAGAAATTGATTTGGTAAAAGCTAAAGAATACAGGTACAATATCGGTATTAATCAGGCAAAAGACGAAATCAGAAGAGAATTCGACAAGCGTATGCGAATAGCTAATACGGTCTATTTTATTAAGCATTATGTTGTTAAAGATATATTAACACCTAATGATGTTATTGAGTGTTTGCAAGGCATTATAATAAAGCCTAAATCTACAGAAAACCGCACCAATAAGTAAGTACAATTTTTTTATGGATAAATGGCAATTTTGATGGCTTTTCCTGCCTCGTGGTCTTTTAATGCATCTACAACGTGATCTAGCGACATTGATTTGGTTATTAAAGGCTTAAAATCCACCTCGCCATTGCTGATAATCTCAAGAGAACGCTTTATATAATGGGGAGTATGATGAAATACACTTATAATTTTTATTTGATCATAATGTAGCCTGCGAGTATCAAATTTAACTGATGTACCGGATTTA
Source organism: Candidatus Gastranaerophilales bacterium (assembly GCA_028280605.1). Lineage (GTDB taxonomy): Bacteria > Cyanobacteriota > Vampirovibrionia > Gastranaerophilales > JANQFW01 > JANQFW01. The sequence continues at coordinate 10,795 of JANQLL010000138.1, read as the reverse complement.
CACCCGCCAAACAAATGAACCGTTCCACCTTTTCTTATCAACGAAATACTTTTTTCCCAAACTTCAGGCAAACCTACAGCCTCTATAACTACATCAAAACCTTTATTAGCTTTTGTATAGCTTAATATATTATTAATCGGATCAGATGTTTTTGTTAAATCTATTACCTCATCAGCATTGCCAAAGGTTTTTGCAAGCTCAAGCTTAAGAGGGTTTCTACCCATTGCAATGACATTAGCGCCTTTTAACTTTGCAAGCTTGACAAACATTAGGCCAATAGGACCTATTCCTATTACACCAACAGTATCACCCGGCTTTATTTCAGTTTTTTCAAAGCCGTTTAATACATTTGCGAAAGGCTCTGTAAAAGCGGCTTCCTCAAAGATTACATGATCAGGTATAGGTAATAAATTTTGCTTCACTATGCTTGCAGGTATTTTTATATATTCAGAAAAAGCACCGTTAAGTATTTCAAGGTCTTCGCACAGATTATACTCATCGATTTCGCAGTAATAACATTTCTGACATGGAGCTGTATTTGCAGCAACTACTCTTTGACCTACAGAAAAATTTGTTACGTTTGCACCTACTTCTTCGATGACTCCTGCAAATTCATGCCCAAAAAATGATGGGATACTTTTTATTATAACAGGATGGCCCCTTCTGAATGTTTTAACATCTGTACCACAGGTAAGCGCTACTTTTACTTTTATCAGGACTTCGTCCGAGCCGATTTGGGGCTTTGGTATATCTTCTAATTTTACATCATTAGGTCCGTAAAACAAGGCTGCTTTCATTATTTATACTGCTCCTTACTGGTATCATTATTTTTTTGACTGATTTTTATATAAGCCTTTATTATTTTATTTTTTATTGTATCTTCTACTGCAAGGTTAATATCATCAAAATCATAAACAGTAGTTAGATTATCAGTCTTTATGATACCTTTTTCTAACATATATATTGAATCTTTCAAGTCTTCCGGTGAGGCAGAATAGCATCCTATTATTGATAATTCTCTATAATATATTTCATTATTATGAATATAAGCATCCGGCGATGAAATACTGGAGAAAATTATTATTTTTCCTCCGCTTCTGACGGATTTAACCGCTAAATCAAGACTACTTTTGCTACCCGATGTTAAAAATACTTGATCAGTACCTATACCATGATGGCATTTTGATATTATATAGCCTGAAGTTATTTCTTGAGTTTCAAACTTAATATTCTCATCAAAACCAAGATTTTGAGCAGCTTGAATTCTTTCGTCAATCAGATCACAGCCTATTACATAAGCTCCATAGTGCTTTGCAACTTGTCCCATTAAAAGACCAATAGAACCTAGACCAATGATTATAACTTTATATTCTTGTTTAATTTCAGCTCTTTTTACCGCTCTAACGCAACAGGCCACAGGTTCACAAAAAGATGCATCTATTTCTGATAAATTATCAGGAACTTTAATTGCTGTATGTTCAAGGTGATCTTCTGACAGAAAAATATATTCACTAAAACCACCCGGTATAAAATTAGTCTGCTTAAACTTTGAACACATTGAATAGTTTTTATTATTGCAATAATGGCATTTATAGCAGGGCACATGATGTCCTGCGACTATGATATCACCTTTTTTAAAGGGAATTGATTTATTATTTATTTTTATCTCAACAATTTCACCTACGATTTCGTGACCGTGGACAATATTTTGTGCGCCAGTTTTGTTTTTTATTTTTACCAGATCAGAGCCACACAAGCCGCAACCCAAAATTTTTACAATTGCACCTGCATGTTCAATCGTTGGTAATTCTGCCTCTTTAATCCTTAAATTTTGCTCAGTTGTACTAACTGCTATTTTCATTTTATTTATTCTAATTTTTTCTTTTTAATTTAAATAAATTTTAACACCAGTATAAATATAATTCATAAATAGAACTTTACAATATTTTAATACGATTCATAAATTAAAATTAAACTTTAAATTATTATGCCTGCGAATTCGTTTACTTTAAGATTTTATATTTTTTTAATAAAAAATAAAAGTAAAAACATTAGAATAAAAAAGGCTTTAATATGCTTGAAAGCACTATTAAATATATTTAACAATATCGGCAATATTTCTTCCTCAAAAAAAATCAGTGATACAATGACCTCATGTGGAAGAAAAATTTCACCTCAGACTGTAGAAAGCTACTTAAGTGCTCTTGTTAACAGCTTTATTTTATATCACACAGGAAGATATGATGTTAAAGGGAAATAACATTTAAAAACCGGTGAAAAATATTATATTGTTGATATAGGATTAAGATATTTTCTATTACTAGAGAATTAAAACCATTAGATGCCATAAAAGATCATAATCCTAAGTTTTTACTTACTCTTGATGAAATCCCAATGACTTCACATAAAGGAATTAAACAAATTAATGCTCTTGATTGGCTATGTGAAGTTGATTAAAAACTAGAATTTAAAGCAATTTTTTGATGGACAATAAAAAAACGAGCATACATACATAAACTAAAAAAAAGTCCCTGATTAGTATCAGAGACAAGCGAGTAGCAAGTAGATTTAGAAGAGTTGAGGATTTACAAACTTCATTGTAAAAGTTTGTAAACTAAAATTTATGCCCTTTTAGCATAATTAAAAAATATAGTGCCTTTTTACTATAGCTAATAGAAAGTACTTCAATAATTATTGTTAAAAAGTATAATAAATTTATTTTTTTATTAAGTTATTTGTTGGTATAATTCTTTGTAGAATTATAAATATATCAAAAAAAATTCTTTAAATAGATAAATTTAATTAAAAATGACTATACTGTATTATATAAAACACTTGGGAAGATGTATAATAGTTTTTAAAAGTTAAAAAATTTGCTAAAATTATGCTAAGGGTTGTTTAATTAAGTCTATTTTTATAAAATCATTTAAAGTAGGGTAGGAATATTTATTAGATTAGGGAGAGTTTCTTCTATGGAGTTTGAAAATAACAAAATTGACAGACTAGCTTCTTTAGTAGAAGAGTTTATTGAAAAATATCAAGTATCATCTTCTGGTCAAAGCAACGAAGTACTAAATCGTCTTGAGGCAAAAGTAGATGTTATTGCTCAAACAGGTGGTGTTGATTATATTGAATTGGCATTATCTGATTTGAAACAAGAAATTGAAGATAAACAAAATATTTTAGAAGAAAAAGTAGGCTCTTTAGAAGATATTGTTAAAAAAATTATAAATATTTCTACAGAAATTGAAGGCGAAAAAAATTTTAATGATTTTAATGAATTAAATTCTACCATTTCTGCTTTAAAAGACGAATTTTATAGCTCTCAATATAATATAAACAAAATTTATGAAAAATTAGATAGTACAGCAGAAACTGATCTGAAAGGTTTAAAAGACTTATTGTCAAACTATGATGAAAAATTTGATGATATAAATTCTAAATTTGATGAATTAAAGCTCCATATTGAAGACCGAGTTTTAAATCAAGAAAAAACTGAAAACGATGAATATATTAAAAATACTCTAGGAAAATTAGAGCTGATAACAACTGAAATTAAAAACGTTTGTCAAAACTCTCAAAACGAAAAAATCACTAAATTAAACGGCGGCGTTCAGTGTATTACACAAAAATTTGATGTTGTTTTTGAATTATTAAAAGCTGTACCCTCAGAAGATGGTATTGAGGAGATTAAACTCGGTGTTGAAGAGATTGAAGAAAGATTAAATGAACTTAGCAGCTTTCTTGCTGAAATAAAATCACTTGCTATTACCTCCAATAATTATAGCAACTCTAGTGAATTAAAAGACTTAAAAAATAACTTTTCTTATTTAGAAAATATTTTAAATAAAACCAGCGAATCCATAAATTCTCTTTTAGATAAAAAAAGCTCTGATTTTAATGATGAAGTTACTAATCAAGTTGAAAGTTTCCAGCGAGAACTGGAACAACTAAAAGAATCTTCTGTATCTATACAAAATGGTATTGAAAATATACAGCTATTCTTTGAAGAAGATGCTATTAAAAGCCAATTTGAAGAGATATCTCAAGAGATAAAAGGATTAGAAAACTATTTTAAAGAGTCTTTGGAGCTGTTTAAGAAAGATTTATCTATAGATACTTTTAATCAAAAGCTTGTTGCTTTAACAGGCCTTATGAAAGATTTAAATAATTATACTTTTGATAACGTAAAAGCAATAAATAATAAACTATCCACCTTAGTTGATAATAAAACTATAGAAGAATTCAAAAGCAATATACAGGGATCAAATGCTGAGATAATGGGTTGTTTGGAAGAAATTAGAGAAAAAATTACTCAAGAAAATCTTGATGATAAGTTCTCAGAAGTAAAGCTACTGATAGAGGAAGTCTCTGTAAAAGAAGATCTTGGAGAGGTAGTAAGCAAGCTTGAAGATTTAAAAGATAGATTTCAAATTGATGAAATTGATAATACGTTAAGTGATATAAAAAACCAGATTCAAGAAAATTCTGTAAAAGAAGAAGTACAGTCTATTTTAGATAAAATACAGAGTATTGATTCTATAAATGAAAATATTTCTAATTTGGCTAAAAATCAAACTATAGAAGATTTGCAGAACAATCTTAATGACAAAAATTTTGAAATAATTGATAAACTGGAAAATATTAAGGGCAAGGTAGAAAATCTTGATTCTATAAATGAAAGTATCCCTAACTTAGCTAAAAATGAAGCAATTGAAGATGTGCAGAATAAAAATTCTGAAATAATCGTTCGCTTGGCAGATCTTAAGAGCAAAGTGGACAATATTGATTCTATAAATGAAAATATTTCTAATTTAGCTAAAAATGAAGCAATTGAAGATGTGCAGAATAAAAATTCTGAAATAATCGTTCGCTTGGCAGATTTTAAGAGCAAAGTGGACAATATTGATTCTATAAATAAAAATATTTCTGGTCTGGCTAAAAGTGAGATATTTGAAGACTTGCAAAATACTCTGCAAGATAAAAATTCTGAAATAATTGGGCAGTTGGCAGAGCTTAAGGATAAAGTAAATAATATTGATTCTATAAATGAAAATATCCCTAACTTAGTCAAAAATGAAACAATTGAAGACCTACAAGATAATCTACAAGATAAAAATTCTGAAATAATCGGTCGATTGGAAGATCTTAAGAGCAAAGTGGACAATCTTGATTTTATAAATGATAATATTTCTAATTTAGCTAAAAATGAAACAATTGAAGATATACAGAATAAAAATTCTGAAATAATCAGTCAATTAGAAGATATACAGAATTGTATACAGGATAAAAATTCTGAAATGATTGGTCGTTTGGAAGATATTAATAACACAGTATCTCAGAAAGATCTTGATAAGAAGCTATCTGAAATAAAAAGTAAAGTAGATGAATTTTCCGTAAATGATGATACGGGAAACTTTGGCGATATTTTAAACAGAATTAATGAAAATATTTCTTTTATAGAAGAATCTGATTCTAAAATTACAGACTTACAGCAGAAAGCTGAAAAGTTTGCTGTCAAAGATGATATCTCTAATATTTCTGACAAGCTTCAAGAAGTTAAAGATCAAATTTCAGCTTTAGAGATTGATGAACAAATCGATGAATTAAAGGAAAAGTTTTGCTTTGACGAAACCTTGACTTATATCAAAAATAAAACAGATGAATTATATATTAGAGATGAAGTAATTGAAATAATTGGCAGGCTCGAAGGGTTAAACGACAGGCTGGCCGTTGAAGAAACAAAAGAAAAATTAAATGATATTGAAAATAAAGTAGAAGCTATCTCTATAAAAGATGAACTAGCTGATATACTAAAAGGCATTACCGAAATAAAAGAAAAACCTCCGGTTGATAATGCGGTAACGAAAAAATTAGACAAATTAAATTCCAAACTAAAAGACTTAATTGAAAGCAAAACCCAATCGGATGAGTTGGATAAGTTGTATCCTTTTGATACTGAAACTTTTTTAACTTTATTGGACAAAAAATTTGAAGAGGTAAAAAATCACCAAGAACACGCCAGTCAGCCTAGTGTTGATATAAGTCCTCAAGTAGAAGAAATCAAAAGTCAAATTCTGGCATTGGAAACAGAAGAAAAGTTTGAAGACTTAAGCTTTAAGATAGAAGATGTAAAAAATAACTTAAGAGCTCTTGAATCTCAGAGCCATACCGGACAAAACAATAATACGGATAATTCTGAAGATATTCAAGAATTATCTGAAAGATTAGAATATATTAAAGATAAATTACAAGAGAACTCTATAAAAGACGAAATTTTCAATATACTAAATGATATCAGCATAATCAAAAACAGTTTAGGCGCTATAGATCACAATCCTGAATCTCCTGGGTTGGATGCAAAAATCTCTATAATTTATGAAGAATTAAATGAGTTAAAAGCTTTTATTGAAGATTTTTCTAAAACAGATTTTTCTGCAAAATCAAAGAGTGCTAATACAAACTACAAAGATATGCTTCCTAGTGTTGTTGATGAAGCTGAAAAAGCTTTTGACCGAATAATTAATATAGTTCTTGAATCTAAAAGAATAACAGAAGAATTTGGAGAAAGTGTAGATAACAGCGTAAAAGTAGCTACTGATACTAACGATAGGGTAGACTCTTTATTAAGAAGCATTTCTGAAGTTAATAATACAAATAGTGAATTAAGTGCGCTTATTAACAATAATAATATTGAAATCAACCAATTAAATGACTCAATTAATAACAATAATAAAGAAATTAATCAATTACATAAATCTATTAGCAATAATAATAATGGTATTGACCAATTACATGAATCCATTAGTAATAATAATATACAAATTAAACAACTAAGCACAACAATTAATAATAATATTGATAAAATAAATCAATTATATGAAACAACCAACAGTAATAATAATTACTCTAGCATCATAAATAAACAAGAGGAAATTAAAAATCAAATCAAACTTAATTCTGAAGAACTTATCAAACTCTCAGATTTATTGGAAGAGACATCAACCTCAAATGTTAGCTTGACGCCTAGTCCATCTAGTATTATGGACTTGAGAAACGATATTACCAATATTTTTGGTAGATTTAATGAACTTAAAACAGATTTATCTGATTTAAGTTCAAGGACAAATAATTTTATAAGAAATACCTCTGGTGATAATGAATTTATTAAATCTTCTTTGAATGAATGCAGGCAGTTAATAGAGGCACCTGCAAAAGATTTGAATGATAGGTTAAACAAATTAAATAATAATATAGATTCTAGCAATGAAGGTTTAAAACAAATTGGTTTTTCTGTTCAAGATTCTAGAAAACATATTATTAAAAGCTTAAAAGATTTGTTTACTTTGATTAACAAGCTTAATTATACTGTCAGCAATAATCAAAACTCTTATATGACAGTAAAAAATATTCTGGTTCAATTAGCAGAATGGATCGATAGTGCCGGAAGCCTTGTTGAAATTATTAAAGAAGATGTTAAAGATATAAAAGATGATAAGCTTAAAAAATTATTTGTTGAATTCAAGCTTATTAAAGAAGAAATGCAAGCTGTTGAGCAAAAGCACTCCAAAGATATAGAAAAGCTTTTAACTGCCAGCAATCAAAAAAATGAAGAACTTCAAAGCATAATAGTATCTTTAAAAAATGAGTTAAATAACGCTTTAGAAAAGTTTGACTCTCACTTTGTAAAGGTATCCAAAAGGATAGAAAAGCTTGAAGGAAATATAGGCAATGCTTTGGCGCAGTCTGACAAGGAACATAAAGACTTAAAAGGCTTAAATGTTGATATTTTATCTAAATTAAAAGAAGTTGCTAGAGATTTATCTTTATCCAGAGAGGATATAAGCACTAATTATAAACGTATTGAGGCTACACTGGAAAGATCCGGTGGTGCTAACAGTATTATAAAAGCAGAATTAAACGCATTGCTTACAGGCTTAGAGCAAAATAATATAAATAATTTCCAAAAATTAGACACAGAGCTAACAAGTGTTGCTCAACAGATGTCTAATGTTAATCAATCTATATCCGCTTATGAGGCAAGATTAAGAGAAGAATTAAGAAAATTAAATCAAAACTTTATGGAAAATTCTACGGTAAAAGACAGTGGCTATGAATACTCCGGTGACGTTTCCAACTTTGAAGATAAGCTTAATTATCTGATAGAAACATCTTTTAAGCAGATGAGAAATGTTGTGGATGAAAATCTAAAAAGAATTTATTCAAGATTTAGCAATGTGGAAACACGTTTTCAGCATTTGGATAAAAAGTTAGATATAATTCAAAAGAGTCATGATGGATTAAGGTCACAAGAAGACAGATCTATTCTGGAGTTTATTGCCGGGCAGGTTACTGCTATGAGCGAGACCGGAAAAAATAGTAATGTCATAATAAAAAGAATGGATACATTAGAAAAAAGAATATTAGATTTTGATTTAAAACTTAATAAACTCGTTGGGGTTTTAGATAAATTTGAAGACTACCCTAACGAATATTCTGATGCAGCTGTAGATACTAATTTTTAATATTAAATAATCTGAAAAGTATATTGGAGTTAATATAAAATAAAAACTTTTTCTTCATTACTTAACAGTAATCTTTATGTTTAAATTAAGTAGATAGATAGTACAAAATGTTAACAAAAGTTTTGTTTTTTAATCTTGATAAAAATTTTTAGTATTAATTTTTTATATAAAGGGTTGTAAGTATGAAAAACAGTATATATTATAGGGAAAAATATAACGGACTATGGGGAATAGATCTAAAAGTACCTGTAAGAGATTCTTATTCATTAAGTCTGGTTTATACTCCTGGCGTAGGAAAAGTTAGCTCTGTCGTTGCTGATGATGTGCAAAAATCATTTATTTTGACAAACAGAGGTAATTCCATTGGAGTAATCACTGATGGGTCAACATTTTCTAAGGATGAATATTTTAATCCTTACTGCGCAATACCTACAGTAGAAGCAAAAGCTGTTTATTATAGAGAATATGGAGGAATAGATGCTTATCCACTGGTTGTTGATACAAATAATCCTCAAGAATTAGCTAATGTATTATTAAAGCTCACACCAAACTTTGCAGGAATAGATTTGTTAAATGTTACCCCAGAAATATCAGAAAAAATCAAAAAAATAATAAACGGTAAAATAGATATACCTGTCTTATATAGCCATGAATATTCTGCATTAATTAATAAAAATAATATTTTTGAAAGTATGCTCTTTAGAGCAGTTATAGATACAGGAGTTGATGCCATCCCCCAAAATATATTTAAAATTATAGAACAATTAAATTGCGAAGATTATAAAGACTTTGAGCTTGCAAAGACAGTTTTAACATCTACAGCTAAAAGCTTAATAGAATCAGGTGAAGCTAAAAACAATATAACAGTTGAGCAAATTATAGAAAAATATGATAAATATATAGTAGAGGGAAAAAATTCCTGGTTTGAAAAAGCCACACCAGAAGAAGCATCCATGCCTTTGGTTGAACAATCTGTTGAACTACACAGAAGAACTGGCGGTGTTGTTCAAGTAGAATCAAAATTAAAATTAAAAGAGCTTAGCAGTTTAAACGATATTTGCTCTGTTGATGAAACAAATAAAGTTATGAAAGAAATAGCTAGAGATTATACAAGGGCACATGATTTAACAGCCAAAGGTAATCTTGTTGCGGTTGTTAGTGATGGCTCTGCCGTCCTGGGATTAGGTAACATAGGACCGGAGGGCGCTTTACCTGTCATGGAAGGTAAGGCTGCTTTATTTAAATCATTAGGTGGTGTTGATGCTATGCCTATATGCCTTAGAACACAAGATGTAGACGAGCTGGTTGAAATTATTAGCCAATTAAGTCCTGTCTGGGGTGGTATTAACCTTGAAGATATCGCAGCACCAAGATGTTTTGAGATAGAAAAAAAATTAATAGATAAGTTAAATATACCTATATTCCACGATGATCAGCATGGTACTGCTGTTGTTGTGCTTGCAGGATTTTTAAATGCATTAAAATTAACAGGCAAAAAACCTGAAGATATCAAGATAGTTATTAATGGTGCAGGAGCAGGCGCTATTGCGGTAACTAACTTATTGCTACAAAGTGATGTTAAAAGCTTAATCCTTTGTGACACAAGAGGAGCTATATGGGATCGCAGAGCTGATGGAATGAATCATTATAAAACTGAAATCGCACAAAGAACTAATCCTGATAAAATAAAAGGTGATTTAGCAGAAGTTATAAAAGGTGCTGACTTCTTTATCGGGCTTAGTGCAAAGGATGCTTTAACTCAGGAGATGGTTAAGTCTATGAATAATAACCCTGTTGTATTTGCCCTTGCAAATCCTTATCCTGAGATTATGCCTGATAAAGCTAAAGAAGCAGGTGCTTTTATTGTAGCAACAGGCAGATCTGACTTTAAGAATCAGGTAAACAATTCTCTTGCGTTCCCTGGAATTTTCAGGGGTGCTTTAGATGTTAAATCTAAAAAAATCACAAACGAAATGAAAATTGCTGCTGCAAAAGCTATAGCAGACTTAATAACAGAGGATGAGTTAAATCCTGAGTATATTATTCCTCACGCTCTTGATTTGAGAGTCCCTCCCGCTGTGGCGGCTGCTGTTGCTCAAGAGGCGATACAAAGCAATATGGCGCAGACAATAGTTAATCCTGATGAAATATTTGAAAGGGTTAAAAACTATTTTTATACCAATTTGCAAACAAAAAAGTATTAATATATAATGACTTCTATAGTTAATTAGCTATAGGAGAAGTTATGAGGCCTAAAAAGCAGTTTCCAA
>JANQLL010000119.1 GCA_028280605.1 Candidatus Gastranaerophilales bacterium | reverse complement strand
GGTCATCTTTACAGTAATGGTCCCAAGTGGTCACGAAAAATTCAATCTAAGAATTACTGGAAATTTACCTTAAAGAATCCGACTATTTCTTTTGAAATTAAATCTCTTTTAAGGTTCGATTCCGCAATTCCCGCCATAAGCGCAGATGTTTCAAATTTTAAAGCCGCTAATCCTTACAGGTAGCGACTTTAAATTGGGTACTGAGAGACTCGAACTCCCGGCATCTTCGGTGTAAGCGAAGCGCTCTACCAACTGAGCTAAGCACCCTTGTTGTACTTTTTAAAAGATATAATATTTTCAATCAGAAGGAATTTTTTACCTCTTCTCTAAATTTTACTTCCTTAATAATACCTTCATGTGGCTAACATTTAGAATAATCTTACTTCTTCCTTAATGTGTCGCTCGCTTGAGTACATAGATATAGTAGTATGCTAAAATTTTTCCGTCAAGTATTTTTCTTTAAATTTTTCATTTACATAGTAAACTTTAGACTGAGTAACAATAATGTCGACCTTTTTATCCCATTCATCAGAAGGCAATTCCTTAAAAAATAGCTCTTGCGGTATAGGCACCACTTTCAAACAATCATCTTTTAATTGTGGCAAGAATTTATCATAAAAGCCAGCTCCATATCCTAATCTAAATCCGTGCTCATCAGCTATTAATGCTGGCAATATAGCCAGATCGATATTTTTAGGATCTGTCGGATTTTCATTAAATATTGGTTCTAATACACCCCATTTACTTTTTTCTAATTTATCATTGAGATAGGGGTAAATATGAAGTATTTTATTTTTCATATCCACTCTGGGTAAAAACCAATTTTTGGATTTATCAAAATATAATTTTGTTAAATTAATCTCTGTATCCATTGGATAAAAGGATAAAATATTTAATGCTTTAGCATAAAAGTCTTGTCTTTCAATGATATTGACAATTTTATCACTAATATCATCTATATTCAAAATGTTCCTAAGTATTTTAGCTTCTACTCTTAGTTTTTTTTTAATTATAAGCGTATTATTTTCCATTATTTTTTTCTTAATCTTTTTTAATATATAAACAAAAATAATATGATTTTCCAAAAAATACATTATACTATAATTATATTATAAAAATATAGAGGGCTTTTCGTATGGATAGAAAAAAGTTTTGCCAAAAATTAAGACGGGCACGACTAGAAGCTGGGTTAAAGCAGGAGGACGTTGCAAAATTTATGAATCTTCCTATTTCAGCAATTTCTGTTATAGAATCGGGTTCTCGAAAAGTAGATGTATTTGAACTAATTAAACTTGCAGAACTTTATGATAAACCTATTGAATGGTTTTTCCATGAGCATAATGATTTATTGAAAAGACGTTGGTATGATATTGATCCGGTGCTGGCTGAAGCTGTTGAATTATTAAGACAATCTTCTACAAAAATGCAGCGTAACGCTGCTCAGGGCATAATAGGATTTTTAAAACAGGAGCAAGAAGAAAAAGAAGCTGAGCAAGAAGAAAAAGATGTAATCCAGGAAGATACGATAGAAAATCAACAAGTCGAAGAGCAAAACGATTAGTTATAAAAACAATATTCCCTTTTTTTAAATAAAAAAACAATAAATATACTAGTCTAAATTACCTAATTTAGATTGAAATAAGTTATTTTTATATTGTAAAATAAAAGTAACTTATTATATTTATTGTTAAAAAATAAGTAAAAAGGGATAGTAAAGGATATACCTGCTTATTCCTGAAGGGGCTACGGCAATAATAAAACAGGAGAGCTAAATGTTCGAAAGATTTACGGAAAAAGCAATTAAAGTAATCATGCTGGCACAAGAGGAGGCTAGAAGATTAGGTCACAATTTTGTTGGTACTGAGCAAATTTTGTTAGGCTTAATAGGGGAGGGAACAGGCATTGCTGCAAAGACCCTAAAGGCAATGGGTGTAAACCTGAAAGAAGCTAGAATCGAAGTTGAAAAAATTATAGGTAGAGGCTCAGGATTTGTAGCTGTTGAAATACCTTTCACCCCGAGGTCTAAGAGGGTATTGGAGTTGTCTTGGGATGAAGCAAGACAACTGGGTCATAACTATATAGGTACAGAGCATCTTCTCTTAGGTTTGATTAGAGAAGGTGAAGGTGTTGCAGCAAGAGTTCTTGAAAACTTGGGTGTTGATCTAAACAAAGTTAGAAGCAATGTTATAAGAATGCTTGGTGAAACAAGAACCAGTACAACAACAACAACCAGCCAAGGAAGAAGTAAAACTCCTTCTTTGGATGAATTTGGTATCAACTTAACTCAAGCTGCGCAAGAGCAAAGGCTTGATCCGGTTGTTGGTCGAGAACAAGAAATTGAAAGAGTTATTCAGATTTTAGGTCGCCGAACAAAGAATAATCCTGTACTTATTGGAGAACCCGGTGTTGGTAAAACAGCTATCGCTGAAGGATTAGCTCTTAGAATTGTAAGTGGCGATATCCCTGAAATTCTAGAAGATAAAAGGTTAGTCCAGCTTGATATGGGTCTACTTGTCGCCGGAACTAAATATAGAGGCGAATTTGAAGAAAGACTCAAAAAAATAATGGATGAAATAAGAGCATCCGGCAATGTAATATTAGTGATCGATGAAATGCATACAATAATAGGTGCTGGTGCAGCAGAAGGTGCTATCGACGCAGCTAATATACTTAAACCTGTATTATCAAGAGGTGAATTACAGGTTATTGGTGCAACCACTCTAGAAGAATATAGAAAGCACGTAGAAAGAGATGCTGCTCTAGAGAGAAGATTCCAGCCGGTGTATGTAGATCAACCATCTGTTGAAGAGTCTATTGAAATAATTAAAGGTCTAAGAACAAAATATGAAGAACATCATAAACTTTTGATATCAGATATAGCAATAGAAACCGCTGTAAAATTGTCTGATAGATATATTACAGATAGATTTTTACCGGATAAAGCTATTGACCTTATTGATGAAGCAAGTTCAAGAGTTAGATTACAAGCAAGCACTTTGCCTCCTGAAGGTAAAGAAGTTGAAAAAGAACTTAAGCAAGTAATCAAAGAAAAAGAGCTTGCCATAAGAAATCAGGAGTTTGAGACTGCAAGTCAATTAAGAGATTCAGAAGCTGAATTAAAAGAAAAAATTAGAGAAATTTCTCAAAAATGGAAAGCTGAGCAAGAAGCCAATAAAGCAACTGTTACAGAAGATGAAATAGCCTTTATTGTAAGTAGTTGGACCGGCATACCTGTTACAAAACTTACAGAGGGAGAATCTGATAGATTATTAAAACTTGAAGACACTTTGCATAAGCGTGTAATTGGTCAGCATTCAGCTGTTGTTGCAATATCTAAAGCTATTAGAAGAGCTAGAGTTGGTCTTAAAAATCCAAACAGACCAATAGGAAGCTTTATCTTTAGTGGACCAACCGGTGTTGGTAAAACAGAACTTGCAAAAGCATTGTCAGAAGCTGTATTTGGCTCTGAAGAAAATATAGTTCGTATGGATATGTCGGAATTTATGGAAGGTCACTCAACCAGTAAACTTATTGGATCGCCTCCTGGATATGTTGGATACGATGAAGGTGGTCATTTAACCGAAACTATCAGGAAAAAACCTTATTCAGTAGTGCTTTTTGATGAAATTGAAAAAGCACATCCTGATGTATTTAACCTTCTTCTGCAAATTCTAGATGATGGTAGATTATCAGATTCTAGAGGTCGTACAGTTAACTTTAAGAATACTATCATTATTATGACAAGTAACATTGGTGCAAGAGCTCTTGAAAACACATCTAAACTTGGCTTTGCGGTCATTGATGATGTAGATAATGATAGATATGAAAGAGTTAAAGATACTGTGATGGAAGAAATGAAAAAAGCATTCCGTCCTGAATTTTTAAACAGACTTGACGATATTATCGTATTCTCTCATCTTTCAAAAGATGAAATTAGAGAAATTGTTGATATTATGCTTAATGATCTTGTTAAGCGTATTAATAATCAGGATATTGGCATTGAAATACCTGTGGATGTTAAAGATTACCTTGCTAAAGAAGGCTACAGCCCTGCATACGGAGCAAGACCCCTTAGAAGGGTTATTCAAAGAAAAATTGAAGATCCTATTGCAGAGGAAATCCTTACAGGTATGTATAGTCCTAATGATTCTATCAAACTTTATTTAAACGATAAGAAAATCGACTTTGAAAGAATTAGACCTAACAAAGCTCAAGAACAAGAAGCTGTAGAACATCAAGAAGGTGCTGCAGAATCAGGGGTTCAGGAATAATTATAAATTTATGCCTTTAATATAATGAAATATAAGGTAGTTCATAGATGAATAATGATGAAATAAAAAATTGGAAGAAAATGGTGCATTACCCTAAGCTGGGTGAGATACTATTGCAACATAAAAAAATAACTATAGAGCAATTTGATATCGGCATGCAAAAACACTTGGCTGGCAATCATCCACTTGGAGAGGTATTAGTTAGCCTAGGTTTCATTACTCCTGATGAGCTTGTTCAAGTTCTTAACCTGCAAGATAATATTGATGAAGTATTATCTAAAAGCATAGAAGAACTTGAAAGCTCGGTAGAATGAATAATTTGAATGAACGATATGAACTAAATTGCAAATTAAGTGAAATAATTGTATATTCAATAATATTTATAATGTTGGTGCTGTTTAATCTGAATTTAATTTCGGAGGCAATGGCACCAATTTTATATTGGTGCCAAGAGCTCATTTTTAATCAACATTTTGTTAAAATAACAATTAATCCGATTACTTATTTAGGAAATTTATTTTTATCGATATTTATCTCACTATCAATCTTTTTAATTTATTCTTATTTGACCGGAATTATATCATACAGATTTCTTTCTGGCAGCGAAAAGCTAAAAATTATAAGTCGTATGACAAATCGTATGTTGTTTAATAATTTAGTGCGCTGGAATATTTATAGGCTTAGTTATGTTACTAAACCTATACTATACAGCTTGGCTGCTACATTAATTTGTCTTTTGTTTTTTTATTTTGGGTTTAATTTTTTAGTTAAGCTTGCAGGATTTAATATATTTATTTTTACGTTTATTGTAACTTTTGTTTTTCTATCTTTATTAATTTTATATTTTTCTAGTATTTTAAAAATAATATGGAATGTTAGCAAAACTTCACTTGGAGAACTTATTTTAATAAATGAACCTAATAAAGATGATAAAGAAATAGTGAAAAAATCAGATATTTTAGCTTTTGCAAAGCGTGATAATCTGATTTTTCATTCATTTTATTTATCTTTTATTATTTTTATTTTATTAGAAACATTTTTTATTATTTATAATCAAGGCATATCTAAAAATATTTTAATTAGTTCAACTATTGTAATCGTCAATTTTGCTCTTTATGTATTTTTAAGTTATTTTAAATCTGATGTTTTTGTAAATTCACTTATATATAGAAATAACAGGATTACATCTGTAAATTAAAATATAAAATAAGATAAACTATTCATTGCCTGTACAGCTAGCGCAGCTCTGACAGTTGCATTCTTCTTGAGCTGCCTCTGGTGCTGCTGTTGAGTCGATACCTTGCTCTGTTTTTGTTTCTGCGTCTGCAGCTGTTTCAGAGCCTGCTGACCTTACAAATGTATCTTCATCAAAGCCTCTAAATGCAGGGGGTATTCCAAGCTGGGCTTGTGACCCAGCTTGATTTACAGCTTCGGCAGGCGCTACTGAGCCTTTGAAATTACATTTACCAGCAAAACTTAACAAATTATTTAACATAACCTTCCTCCATTGTTTCTATATTACTCATTTTATATAAAACAAAAGGTAGGAAAAAATTGACATTAAAAAACGTCTCATTTTTATTGAGACGCTTTTTAAATATTAAAAATTTTATATAATTACTTACGAAGACCTAGTCTTGCTATTAATTCTCTGTATTTTTCAACATTTTTCTTTTTTAGATATCTAAGTAGCTTTTTTCTTCTACCTACCATTATAAGCAAGCCACGGCGACCTTGAAAGTCTTTTTTATGTATTTTTAAGTGCTCTGTTAATTCTTTAATTTTTGTTGTTAATAATGCAACCTGTACGTCCACAGAACCTGTATCACCTCCAGAAAGTTGATATTCTGTCATTATTTCTTTTTTATTTGCTAGTGTCATTTATTAGTCCTCGTTAAAGTAAATTCTCTATGTAGAATCTTATCACAACAAAAGTAACAATAAAATGAAATGTTAAACATGTTAATTTTTGTAAGGATAAAAAACTTTTCGTATATTTTATTTTTACTACAAGAAAATTTGATAATCAAGTAGGGAAACTCCAGGCTTATTTTTGGATCAGGATAAAAATTTATAAGTATAGCTAAATTTAAAAGCTGTTTTTGATATAATTGATGGTGTAAATTAGTTTTTGGGGATATTTTCTAGTAATGGCTAACAACAATATAAGAGTAAGAATAGCACCGAGTCCTACAGGGAATTTGCACGTAGGAACTGCACGTACGGCTTTGTTTAATTATTTATTTGCAAAAAAAAATAACGGTAAATTTATTTTAAGAATAGAAGATACAGATTTAGAGAGATCAAAAGAAGAATATACTCAAAATATATATGACAGTTTAAAATCTATGGCTTTAAATTGGGATGAAGGTCCTGATATTGGAGGAGAGTACGCGCCTTACAAGCAATCAGACAGATTAGAAACTTACAAAAACTATGCGCATAAATTGGTAGAGCAAGGCAAAGCTTATTATTGTTGGTGTTCACAAGAAGAAATAGAAAAAGAAAAAAATATAGCTGCAGAAGAAAAAATTTCTTATAAACACTCAGGCAAGTGCAAGAATATTACACCAGATCAAATTGAGCAGTATAAAAATGAGGGTAGAGAGGCTGTAATAAGGTTTTGTACGCCGTCAGAAAAGCTTATGTTTGACGATATAGTCAGAGGGCAGGTTGAGTTTGATACTAATTTGATTGATGACTTTGTGATAATAAAGTCAAACGGAACCCCAACTTATAATTTTGCGGTGGTTATTGATGATATGGAAATGAAAATCTCTCATGTCATAAGAGGCGAGGATCATATATCAAATACACCAAAGCAAATATTTATATACAAAGCTTTAAATGTAGAAATTCCTACATATGCTCATGTTGGGATGATTTTGGCATCTGACAGATCTAAGCTATCTAAGCGTCACGGAGCAACTGCAGTAAGTGAATTTATTGCCCGGGGGTATTTGCCCGAAGCGTTTGTTAACTTTTTATCTTTATTGGGATGGTCTCCTGCTGACAACAGAGAAGTCCTTGAATTGGCAGAAATTATCAAATTATTTAAGTTAGAAAAAGTATCTCCAAGTCCTGCTATTTTTGAATTTGATAAACTAAACTGGATGAATGGACAATATATAAGAAGTTTAGACATTCAAGACTTAACCAATAGAGCTAAAAATTATCTTAAAGACTTTGATTTAAGTATATACACAGAAGATCAATTATGTCAGATTATTGATTCTATAAGAAAAAACCTTGTAACATTAAATGAAATTCCTGGATCCATTATATATTTCTTTGGCGACAATGTAGAAATAGATGAAAAAATACAAAAAAATGTAATCGAACTGCCCGAGTCTCAACAAGTATTAAAAAGCTTTCAAGAGTTCGCACATACTATCGATTACGGTAACCTTGATGAAATTCATAACCAACTTGCTGATTTTAGAAAATCTATGACTGGGTTAAAACCAAAGCAGATAATGTGGGCGATACGTGGAGCTCTAAGCGGAAGAACCCAAGGAGCTGATATTGCAATAATCATATCACTTCTTGGAAAAGACAGGGTTTTGAATAGAATAGACAAGGCGATAATAAAATAGTGAATGAAATGAGGAAATAAATATGAAGGTTTACAATACTTTATCCCGTAGTGTAGAAGAATTTGTTACTAAACAGGATAAAAAAGTAACAATGTATGTATGTGGACCTACTGTATATGACTTACCGCACTTAGGACATGCAAGATGTTACATTACCTGGGATATGGTAGTTAGATACTTAAGATTTAGAGGTTATGATGTAATTTACGCAAGAAATATTACAGATATTGACGATAAAATTATAAATAAAGCAAAAGCAACTAATTCAACCACTCAAGAAATAGCTGAAAAATACTATTTGGAATTTGTAAAAGCAATGAACGAGCTTAATGTTTTGCCTCCTAATATTGAACCTAAAGCAACTGATAATATTCATGCGATGATAGACCTTGTAAAAATTTTAATTGGAAAAGAATATGCTTATGAAAATAATGGAAATGTTTACTTTAGAGTTGCAAAGTTTGCAAAAACAGGTAGATATGGTCATCTATGTAAACAAAACCTGGATGATTTACAAGCCGGTGCAAGGGTAGAAACCTCTGAAGAAAAAGAAGAGCCAATGGATTTTGCATTGTGGAAATCCGCAAAAACTGATGAAATAAGCTGGGATAGTCCTTGGGGTAAAGGTAGGCCGGGTTGGCATTTAGAGTGCTCTGCAATGGTGAAAAAGCACCTTGGAGACACTATTGATATTCATGCCGGTGGACAAGATTTAATGTTTCCTCATCATGAAAATGAAAAAGCCCAATCTGAGGCTGCTTATGATGCTGATTTTGCCAAATACTGGATGCATAACGGATTTGTGGTCATAAACCAGGAAAAAATGTCAAAATCACTTGGTAATTTTGTAACTATTCAGGACCTGCTGGAAAAATATGACGCAAATACCATAAGATTTTTTATTCTGACAAATCACTATCGAATGCCTATTGAATTTGGTGATGAAGGCTTGCAAAGTGCAAAAGCCGGTGTAAGACGATTAAAAAATGCGGTTGAAGATATTCCTATTGCTGAAGAGCTAGAAAAATGCACTAAAGCGTTAGATTTAATCATAAGCGAAATTGTTAATAAAGGCTGTTTTCCTTTTCATGATATAGATAAAATAGAATATTTAACCAATGGAATGTCTGAAGAGATTATAGAGTACGTTATAAAGAGTATTCTAAACTTTATTAATTCTATGGATGATGATTTTAATACATCAAAAGCTTTAGCTATATTGTTTGATTTAGCAAGCAATGCGCAAAAATGTAAAAATGATTCAAAGCTTGATGATGCTCAATTATGCGTTGCGCTATTACTTAGATTATCAGAAATCCTGGGATTTGATTTGCAGAAAGTACAGGGTGCGGCTGATGAGCTGGTAAGCCAACTAATGGAAGTACTTTTATCTGTGAGAAATGAGGCAAGAAACCAAAAGAACTGGTCAATCGCTGATAAAGTAAGAAATGATCTCACTGAAATCGGTATAGTATTAAAAGATCAAAAGGACGGGAAAACAAGCTGGACTCTTCAATGAATAAAATAACTGATATCCCTATAAGATCTTACGCTCATATTGGCGATGCTGTATATGAACTTTATGTAAGAGAAAAAACAATATATATGACACCTAAACCTGAAAAGCTACACAAAATAACAACCAAGCTTGTTAACGCAGCTTTTCAGGCTGATTTATTAGCTTATTTAACAGATTTTGTTACCGAAAAAGAAGAAGATATTATAAGAAGAGCCAGAAATCTTTCTGTTACTACTGCAAGAAGGACAAACCAAAAACTGCATAGATTGAGTACGGCTTTTGAAGCCCTGATCGGATATTTGTACTTATTTGATAAAGAGCGACTTCAAGAGGTTTTTAAGCACCTTGATGCATACTTGCAAAAGATTATGGCTGAGTTTAAGCAGCAGGACGTGCTTTGAACTTCTAATTTATAAATAAAAAGGATCAGCTGAAAAAGTCGAAAAAGGGAATCTTAGGGACCTTAAAATGGAAATTCTTCTTTTCCAAATGTTGCTTCATTGATTTTTTCTTGGCATAAATCTTTTGTTCTCTGATCTTCTTTTAAAAGTTCTATGATGTCTTCTGCAATTTTTTTTGCAGATTTTTTATCTTTTAGAAGGGCTTGTGTCTTAGCAATAAAACCTTTTGGATTTTCTTCAAATTTTATAGGTATTATTTTAACTTTTCTAGCTACAGCAAAACCTACTTCTTGTTGACACCATATACTTTGTGAAAAACCTTCTGTGTGCATAGAAATAAAGAAGTCCATTGTTTTAAGAGCTTTGTCTATCTCATCTTGCCACTCTTTTGATGGCTTTATATCTTCGTGAGCAACAAAGCAATCTATATTAAATAGTCTAAGTTCTTCTTTTAACCTTTTGGCTTTATCTTTATGTTCTGAACAGTGACTAATAAATGCTTTTACTGAGTCTGTAATTTCCCAATTTTTGGGAGGAGTTTCTATTTCATAATTTGTGAATATGTCAAGCTCATCAGCTATTTTTTTGAGTACACTTTCTTTAACAGATTTTAATGTAACTTTTATATTAATATATTCATCGTATCCGTGGTAATCCGAAGTCCATTCAATATCATTTATGTTAAATGATTCAAGAAAATGCACTTTATCATCGTCATCATACCGCTTACGCATTTTTTCTGCAATTTCATTAATTAACTGTATTTTTTCTGTGACTCTCATACTTCCCCTTATTTTGTTAGACTTTTTCTAAAAAATTTGAATAATATTATATTATAAAAATATACTACATTGTTATATACTGCAGTAAAAGTTTTACAAAATATTTTTATGCAAATAAAGATGTTACATTGAACTTATTTACATCAATCAAGCCTTTGTCAGTTATCTTTATGTCAGGAATAACAGGTAAAGATAAAAACGCCATTGTCATAAACGGATCATCCAGCTTACAACCTAATTCTTGAGCATGACTAACAAGCTTATCTACTTTTGTTATAACATGTTCAATAGGTTGATCTGACATAAGTCCAGCTATTGGCAATGCTAAATGCTCAAGAACTATCGCATCTTTAACAATAACCTTGCCACCTTGAGAATTAATCAATTCCATTGCAGCGTGATACATATCTTTATCGTTAGTGCCAATAACAATCATATTGTGAGAATCATGTGCAACAGTTGAAGCAATGGCTCCAGCTTTTAAACCAAAGCCTTTAACAAAGCCAAGTCCAATATTACCGCTAGCTCTATGTCTTTCGATCACTGCGATTTTTAAAATATCTTCGGCAGGGTTAGCCTCTGCAAAACCATCTACAATGTGGGCTTGTTCAATTGAGCCGTTAGTTATTAACATATCTGGTATTACATTTATTGCTTTTATTTTGTCAGATTCTGCTTTTATTTTAAAACTTTCTGATGTTAATGGCTTTATATTTACAGAACCTCTTATTACAGGTTGCTCAAAATTAGATATATCTGTTAATAACTTACCGTTTTGTGCTGCAAGTTTACCATTTTTAAATACCATTGCTGGCTTAAAGTCAGAAATATTTTCTAAAACTAGCATATCTGCTCTATATCCAGGCGCAATTGCTCCTAAATTTTTTATCTTAAAGTACTCCGCAGTATTAATTGATGCCATTTGAATTGCAGTTATAGGTGGCAGGCCATGTTCAACAGCTTTTCTTACCATAGAGCTGATATGATCGTATAAATCTTTTGGGTGCCTGTCATCTGTAACAAAAAAACATCTTCTGGAATTGTAAGGCTGCACAATTGGTAATAATCCATCAAGATCTTTGGCAGCAGTGCCCTCTCTAAGCATTAAATACATGCCAAGTCTCAATTTTTCTTTTGCTTCTTTTGCATTGGTGCACTCGTGATCTGAAGATATACCTGAAGCAATGTAAGCACATAAATCTTTTCCTGTAAGCTGAGGGGCGTGGCCGTCTATTCTTTTATTTTCTGATAGCTTTATTTTACTCAGTACCGCTCGATCTCTTTCTAAAACACCGGGAAAATTCATCATCTCGGCAATACCAAGAACCCATGGCTTATCAATAAATACAGAAAGGTCATAATTGTTCAAAACAAAACCAGATGTTTCCAAATTGGAAGAAGGTACGCACGATGGTAACATTACAAAAGCATCTAAAGGCAAGTGTACCGTAGATTCCCTAATAAAGCTTATGCCTTGTAGCCCTAATACATTGGCAATTTCATGCGGGTCTGCAATTACAGATGTTGTACCGCTTGGTACAACTGCTTTAGCAAATTCATAAGGCAAAAGCATTGAGCTTTCTAAGTGAACATGCCCATCTATAAATGAGGGAGACAAAAATTGCCCGTCTATATCAAGCTCTTCTTTTGCTTCAAAATCTTGTCCTATTCCAACTATTTTATCGTCAGCAATGGCTACATCATCTTTATGTATATCTCCAGAAAAAACATTTATCACATTGGCATTTTTTATCACAAGATCTGCCGGATGATCGCCTTTTGCTACTTTTATAATATTCTCCAGTTCCATATGGACCCCTTAATTCAAATAACTTTAATATCAAGAAAAATATTTTATTACTCACAAATTAAATTTATGATTTCTCTTTTCAGTGTCTAGCCCATTTTATTAACTTTAATTTGCTTAATTAATCTGAAAAGTCTTTTTGACTGAGAGTAATATTTAGTATAGTAAGAATTAGTATACTATACATTAAGTACAGAATAAAAGAAATATTTATCCAGTATATTTATTATTTAAAATTTTATTTTTACTTAAATTATTTGACATTTCTCATAGAGAGGCTTAATCTATTATAGTAATTTATATATTTTTTTTAACATAAATAATAAATAATTTGGATAGAAGAGATGAAAGCTGAAGAAGAGTTAAGTCAAAAAACTAATCTGTTTAAGGTACTAGGTCATCCGTTAAGACTAAAAATATTATTAAGCCTCATTAAACAAAAAGAGGCTTTAGTGACAAATCTTGTAAAAGATTTAAGTGTTTCGCAGCCTACAATATCTCAGCATATTAATATTTTAAAACAAGCAGGGATAATAGAAGGTTGTAGAAATGGTAACCAAATACTTTACAGAGTTAAAGATAAACTAGTTGTAAAGATAATAAAAATTTGTAAATTACTCTAACCATTGTATTTGTATGCGAATAATGCAATAAAAACTAAAAAACAATTGCAATATAAGAAAAATTATATATAATAATAAATGTATATAGTTCATTTATAACACTAGTTTAAAAAGGTAGACGTGTAATGGTAGAATATGCAAATGTTACAATGGGAGGATCTAATATAGATTCCGAAAAACCAATGTTTCCTATTAGTGTGCTTGCGAGTATACTAAAAATTCATCAAAGAACTTTACGTATTTATGATGAAGAACAAATTTTAGTTCCTAAAAGATCATCCAAAAACCGCAGATTGTATTCAATTAGTAATATTGAAAAAGGAAAATTTATCCAATTTTTAGCGAGAGATCTGGGTATAAATTTATCAGGGATTAAAATTATATTACATATCCTTGAGCAATTAAACATAAAGCAAGAAGAATACCAGTTTTACTTAGAAAAAGTGGCTGAAAGTGTAAACATAACACAAGAAATGCAAGAACAAAATAAGATTAAACTTGCAAGAAGAGGAAGAAAACCAAAATCTGAAAAGTAAAAATAAGAAAAAAAATTACTTAGGAAACGAAACAGAGTAACACAAAAAAAGAGCTTAAAGCTCTTTTTTTGTGTTTGGTTCTATATTCTTTCCTAATAATGAAGTTAATTTATATAGTGTATTTGATCTATCGTATTTATCCAAGTAAATATTTATCAGGGTATAGTTTTCAATATTTTGCTCAGCTTTTATTAATGCATCTTCTAAATCTTGTTCGGTGTTAACTTCCAGCCCCAGTCCCCCACCAAGCAGTTCAGTTATTTTATGATAGTTCCAATTTTGTATATCATTGTAACTACCTTCTTTTAAGTACCTCTGTGTAGTGTAACCATTATTGTTAACAACAAATATTATAGGTTTTAAATTATATTTCAAATAGCAAGAAGCTTCTATACCTGTCATCTGAAAAGCACCATCACCTACTATAACAATTGTATTTTTTGAAGGATTTTTAATCTGAGTACCAATACCGGCTGGTACAGCGTACCCCATAGACGTATAAAATGCAGGTCCTAAGTAATTTGCCTTGTCAGGTAAATGTAGCCCTGCAGAGCCGAATAAACAGTCTCCCACATCACAAATAATATTAGTATCAGGTTTAATAAAAAATTCTAATCGTTGGAAGAATTTATTAGCAGTTAATTTATTATCTGGGATTAATTCATATTGTTTCTTTTTTTCATTATGAAAATTTATAGGAATATCTTTATGCTCTATTTTATCGGTTAATTTTGTTAAAAATTCACCCAGCATAATATTTTTATACACATGATGTTTTACAAAAACCCTATTGTCAGAAGCATAAATAGATTGAGAAAAATTAAACTTAGTTGCACCTAAATTGGTATCCGTCATTAATGTGCCTAATATTAAAAGGTTATCAGCATTTTCAAAATATTTAAAAGTTTCTTCTTCTCCAACTTCACCCATAAATACCCCTACAAACTGCGGATGGGATTCAGGTATTAAAGATTTCCCCATAAATGTTGTTGCATAGGGATATCCACATTTTTCAAGTAAATTTTTAAACTTATCTTCCAATTTATATCTTTTTATTTCTACCCCTGCTAATATAAGGGGACTCTTTGAGCTATTAAGAATACTTACTACTTCTTCAATAGCTTCTTCTAAACTTTTTTCGCACATTTTTGGCATAACAGAAACTTTTTTAGGTGGATTGATACATGTTTCTTTTACCATATCTCTTGGTAGCTCAATATAAACAGGTCTTTTATGCTTTAAGCAAGTTTGTAGAACTCTATCAATTTCATAAGCCGCTGTATAAGGATCGTCCAGCTTTGTAGAAGCTATGGTTATTTCTTTAAATATATTTAACTGAGAGTTTTGATCCCTTACAGAATGATGTAACATTATATCGTTACTGATTTCACACACTCCCGGGGCTCCACTGATTACTATTACGGGAGTCTTTTCAGCATAAGCGCCTGCTATAGCATTAACAGTATTCAATCCGCCTACCGTATATGTAACGCATAAAGCACTTATGCCATTTACTCTTGCGTATGCATCAGCCGCAAATGCAGCACCTTGCTCTGTACATGTACCAACCAGATTAAGATTATTCTTTTCCATTTCTTTGAAAAAATTAATAATATAGTCTCCAGGAATACCAAATATATGATCTATTCCGATTTTTTTTAGACTATTTATTAAGTATTGACCTATTGTAATATTAGATTCCATATTTTTAAATCTCCATTTTTTCTAGTTTTTCCGGGTAAATCATTTTCTTTTTTTGTACAAAAAAACTTGAACCTATTATACTACTCATTTATTTAATCTGAAAAGTATTAAAGTATTTTAGAGTTAGTATATATTTCAAGCTTTTTTAATCTATTAGTTTTTATTTAATAATGCAAAATCAATCACTTCTTCCATGGATGAAACGATTTTAAAATTCAATTTTTCCTTAATATAATCAGGTAAATCCTGCAGGTCCTTTTCATTAGCCTTAGGAATAATTACATTACATATTTCACTTCTTAATGCAGCAATACATTTTTCTCTTAAACCTCCAATCGGTAAAATTCTACCTCTTAAGGTTATTTCACCTGTCATTGCAACATCAGAGCGAATAGGCCTATGTGTAATTGCGCTAATTATAGCCAGAGTTAAAGCTATACCAGCACTTGGCCCATCCTTTGGTGTTGCACCATCAGCAGCATGAATATGTATATCATATTTCTCCTGAACGTCAAGTGGAATATTTAGCTTTTCATAGTTGCTTCTGGCATAACTCAATGCAGTTTTTGCAGATTCCTGCATTATTTCACCAAGTCGTCCTGTAAGGTTTAACTTACCATTTCCGGGCATAACACTGGTTTCTATTTCGAGTATCTCTCCACCAAATTCAGTCCAGGCAAGTCCATGAACCAACCCGATTTGAGGTACCTTTTCGGCTTCTTCCCTTATGAATTTAGGTACTCCAAGATACTTAAAGAGATTTTTATTCGTAACTTTTACTTGAATTTCAGGATTTTCAACCAGTTCTACTGCAAATTTCCTACAAATTTTTGCAAAAGACCTTTCCAGCTCTCTAACGCCAGACTCTCTTGTATATTTAGAAATGATTTCTCTTATTGCACTTTCTTCAATAATGAGCTTGTCTTCTTTAATTCCGTTTGTGTCGAATTGTCTAGGAATCAAAAAGCCCTGAGCTATATGAATTTTCTCTTCTTCTGTATACCCCGGCAAAAGAATAGTTTCTAATCTGTCCCTTAAAGGCTTGTACAATGGGTCAAGAGAATTGGCTGTTGCAATAAAGAATACCTCTGACAAGTCAAATGGCAAGTCAATATAATGATCCGTATAATTAGAGTTTTGAGAAGGATCTAACACCTCCAGCATTGCAGCTGTAGGATCTCCCATAT
Organism: Candidatus Gastranaerophilales bacterium; assembly: GCA_028280605.1. GTDB lineage: Bacteria > Cyanobacteriota > Vampirovibrionia > Gastranaerophilales > JANQFW01 > JANQFW01. The sequence goes on along the minus strand of JANQLL010000119.1, from coordinate 1,754 downwards.
GACTTTTTATCATTTTTTCTATTTCATCAATAAGAATGACAGGATTTTTGGATCCTGCATCTTGTATTGCCCTAATAATTCTACCGGGCATTGAGCCAATGTAGGTTCTTCTGTGACCTCTTATTTCTGACTCATCGTTGATACCGCCAAGACTGACCTGTGCAAAGTTTTTATCTAAACTTCTTGCAATAGATCTTGCCAAAGAGGTTTTACCAACCCCTGGAGGACCAACAAAACATATTATTGTAGGCTGCGGCTTTTCTGACAGCTTTTTTACAGCTAAAAATTCTAGTATTCTTTCTTTGACATCTTTTAATCCGTGGTGATCTTCGTCTAAAATTTTTTTAGCACGTTCTAAGTCTATAATATCTTCTGTTTTTTTATCCCATGGCAGTTCTAAAACAGTCTCAATATAGGTTCTTATTACAGCAGTTTCTGCGGTATAAGCGGGCATTTTTTCCAGCCTGGAAAGTTCTTTATCTAACTGCTCTTTTACTTTTTGAGGGACTTTTGCTTCATCTATTTTTTGTTTATATTCATCCAGCTCATCCATTCCCTCTTCAGAGCCTAATTCTTCTTTAATAGCTCGTAACTTTTCTCTTAAAAGGTATTCTTTTTGTGATTTTCCCAGCTTATATTTAACTTTTTCCTGTATAGCTTCTTCTATACCTAATAATTCTATTTCACGAGAAAGCACAGTGCTTACATATTCAAGTCTTTCGTGGGTGTTTAATAACTCTAAAACTTTTTGCTTTTCATCAACATCAATATTTAAATACGTAGCAAGGATATCTGCCAATTTACCTGCATTATTTTGAATTTCGGTAATTGACATAAAACTATCCATATTAATTTTAGTGGTTCTTTTTATATACTCATTAAAACGCTCTAGTGTATATTTTACAAGCGCTTTAACCTTTTCATCCTCTTCAACTGATATTTCCTCCAGTTCTTCATATTTAGCCTGGAGTAATTCTTCTTGGTAATGAATATCGTGTAGTTTCACTCTATGCATAGCTTCTACAAGAGCTTTAACCGAGCCATCAGGAAACTTTAAAACCTGTATAATTTTACCTTCAATACCGATATCATATAAATTATCTGTAGTTTTTTCTACTTCTTCTTCAAGTGTATGGGCTAAATCCTCTTCACTTTTTTCAATAAACTCAGTTAATTCTGTATATTCAGCATATTCTGAGGGTTCAAGATTTTCTTGCGATTCTTTATTTTTTTTAGATGGTTTTTCCAAAACCAAGAGTATTTTATGATCTTCTGTTAATAAAGAGTTTTCAACTGCAATTGTTGCATCTGATTTTGTAATAAAAATCGGTGCTATCATAGATGGATATACAACTACATCACTCAATTTTAAAACAGGTATAAATTTTTTTGAAACTTCATTCATTATTATTTCTACTTTATATATATTTTTCTACATAACCTAAGAATAACTTATAACATAAAAGTATACTAGACTAAACTAGCTCTAAAATATTAAAGCATCAATACATTTCTAAATAAATCCAACGGGAAATATAGTTATACTGGTTCTAAAATAAATTTGTGATTTTTTTAGTAAAATGTTCCAAAATACAAGGATCATGCAATATAAGTAAAGCCTTTTTTAGAGATGAACACCAAACATATCTTATACCTTTAGAATATCTTTTGTCTATTGACGTATCATCAAAGATTAATTGCCCACCTTTGGGTAATTTTTTTATATCTTTTTTGGATATTTCTTCGCTTTTTGA
>JANQLL010000117.1 GCA_028280605.1 Candidatus Gastranaerophilales bacterium | reverse complement strand
AAAGCTTTGAAGACCCATGTTAATAAATTCCATCTGTTGAATCAGGAATTTACTCCAGTTGCCTGTGCGCATTATATGCATGTATTCTTTGCCGACTGTATCAAATTGCATTTCTGAAGTTTTAATTGCCTCAAGCAAGCGGTCTTTATAGCCCATGAGGTCGCAGTTTTTGGCAAAACGACGCAGCAGGACAATTTTGTTTCGCAGTCTGTAATACAGGATTGACGCGTATTTATCATTATCCTTGTGGCATGTGTCTTCAGTTTTTGCAGCTTGATTTGTCAAAGCGATATAACCTTTAATCTTAATCCCGTATAACATTTTTTTTGTTTGTTTAATTAATATTATATCAATTTCTGAATTTTAATGCATGCTAAATTTTGGATTATCCGAAAAAGGGGCTATTTTGTTAAATTATTGTTACATTTGATTTTTAAATCATAAGAATTACGTCTTAAGATTTAAGTATGTGATACCTTGCTTTATAGCTGATTCTAAGTCATTTAAATTGTCAAAATTCCTTTTTTGCTTTATTAAAATTAAAAAGAGTTTCATTTCTTTTTTTCTTTTATATTTTAGGCTAGACATAACCTTCTTTTTTTTAAATGATACCTGACACACGAAATTCTTCTTCTATAGCTGTTTTGATTGTATTATTATGTAACTCAAAGAACTGCAAAAAAAATACTGGCAAAATCAGATACCGAACTTGGAAGTCTAATTCTTGATAAACTTTTTGATCTATTTGAAAATTTGGAAAACTATCAAGCTGACAGACAATCAACTATTATGAATTTCAAGCCCCTAAAAGAAGTTATGACTATTATAAAAAACTTGAACCCTGGAGAGTACGGAAGTAGGAAATATAAATTTCATCTTCTTGTTGCTTAAACTCTTTTATATCTGTCCAGTTTTTGGGGCACAGATCATTACGTACTAAGTCTTCTAAAATTAATATAATTCCTTAAGGATTCTGAAAAGGGTGGTGAGACACCCTTGTCCTTGTCTCACCATTTTAGCATAATTTTGAAATTTTTAAAGTGTATGATTTTATCCCGCTGACTTGGCGGGGTTTTGTGGTGGTTTAGGTTTTCATTCTTGAAAAACGATTGTCACTAGCTTCTTGATTGGTGCCGTATATTTTTTTAAGTTAATACGCACTTGCATGGTAAGCAGGATTTTCCAATAAACAATAGTGCAACAATTCGCTATGATTGAAAGAATGCGAATGGGGATTCTAGTAAGAAATATTTTTATTTTAGCTTAATTATGTAGGGAATTAATAATAAAAACAAAAATTGCATGCAAATATTATACAGTTTATCCTTTAATAAATAACTTTAATTTTTTATTTGTATTTATAGATATATTATGATAAACTTCGATAAAATATAATTTAAGTCTTTATATTGGTTAAGAATATGTACTTTAAATTAAGTGGAATAAATTTTTAAAGTTTATAATTTAATAAAAACATTTAATAATTGAAAGAGGTCTAAAGTGGAAAAAAACGATAAAAAAAAGAAAATTTTTTTATTTGGAATACTATGCTTTGTAATATCAATATTTTTTAGCATAAATTCGTTTTTTAACGATTCTATTATTAATTTCGATAAATATACCAAAATTGCAGAAAAAAATGTCAGAGAAAACAACTTTAGAATCGCTTATGAGTATTTTCATAAAGCATACAATATTAAAGATATCTTGCCTCATCAAAAGTGCTATATTTTATCAAACATGGGAATTTTATCATATCAAATGAGAAATAGAGAAAAAGCATTGAATTATATGAACGAATCTATAAGAATAGGTCAAAACTTAAAGGGGAAATATAAAATATATCTTATGACAGCTTATACAAAATTAGGACATATTTATAAGACTGAAAAAGATAATGATAAAGCCTTAGCTAATTATACAAGTGCTTATAACTCATTCTCCAATTTTAAGAGTTTAAATGAAAAAGATATTAAATACGCCTTAAGAAAAAGAAAGACACTTATAAAAAACATGATAGAAATATACAAGGATCGAAATGACTTAAAAAATGCAATATCTTTAAAAAATGATCTTATAAAAATAGAAAAACTTTTTAGTTTAATTGAGGAGAAAAATAAGGAGCAATAATATCTATAAATTAAACGATGGAAATATTTTATTTGTGGATAATAAACAGATTAAGTTGTATGTATTAAATTCAAATAGTTTATAAGGAGAAATTATTATGGTATCTGAAATAACAACTAATGATTACTATTCAAGCTTAGTTGACTTAGTTAATAATCTTGATGAAGCTACTAATCAGACAGAATTAATACGTATATTAGATGTTAAAACAAATATTTTTTAGAACTTTAATTATTTAATGAATTTAGAGAGTTAAGTAGATGAAAAAAAAGTATTATTTTTTATTTTTTGTACTATTTGTTACATTAAGTTTTTGTATTAAAGCCGAAAGCTTTAGTTTATGGAGTAAAAAAGACCCTAATGGAAAGTTTGTAACTTTGGGTGAGTTTGATTTACCTC
>JANQLL010000076.1 GCA_028280605.1 Candidatus Gastranaerophilales bacterium | reverse complement strand
TTGGCAAAGCGACGCAGCAGGACAATTTTATTGCGCAATCTGTAATACAGGATTGATGCGTACTTGTCGTTATCCTTTTGGCATGTGTCTTCAGTTTTTGCAACTTGTTTAGTCAAATCAATACACCCAAGCTTTTAATTTACTAAATTTTAATATAATATATATTTTATATCATTAATATATATTATAACTTATTGTTTAAAATTTTGCATGATTATTGCATGATTATTACAAAATTGTTACTAAGTTAAAGGATAAGATTGGTTTAAATATCGCAGCTTTGCCATTTAGCCTCACGAAGAAACTCTTTTGCTTCGTGACTTTTGCCTTCTTCCTTAAATTTTTGCCCAATATCCTTTAGTCTTTTGGAAATATTATCAGGACTAATGCACGTGCCACTCCTATCAATTGTAGTTATTATATTTTCATCTATTTTAATGCTTAAAGACTCAAAATCACCACCACTACTAAAAAACTTTTTCAAATTAGAAAAAATCCGCTCTGGATTATAAGAGTTGCTGATAAGTTGTCTTGCTAAAAAATCACAGACAATAGCTACGTTTTGCTTATTTAATTCATTTGTTGATTCTTGATAGAGTTGAGTACTATCCAAAAACAAACCTTTATCCTCACTCATATTAAATACCTCTTTGACCTCTATACATTACTCTAAAACATTTCCTTATAAATTACAGTATAAGACAGTATAAATAATATACAATTATTGTATAAGATAAATACATTCATTAAGCCTATTTTTTGTAAATTAAAAAATTTAAGTTATTATACTGCTCATCAATTAAATTTCAGATTACTCTTTTCAGAGATTAGTTTACTTTATTAACTTTTACACGATTTAAAAATCTGAAAAGTATTTTAGTGGGAGTTTAATGTCATCTAAAACCTATGTTAATAAAGTATTTTTAAATATCTGAAATTTACAAAAAATATTTTTTTTTACTTTTATTTACAGTTATTTTTTAATTATTTTATTCTTTAATTTATCTAATACATAATACGCAATATCTATTTTTAACAACATAGCTAAAAAGAAATAAATAATAAACCCAATAAAAGTAACTAAGCCAATCCTTAAAGCCAATACTAAAAATGTTTCTTCACCTAAGAGAGCCGCAAGCCAAATATTAAGAGGAATAGAAATCAATGCACATCCGACAGTTGCTAATACTAGCTTAAAAGTATTAGGTATTAGCTTATAATAATCCATTTTAATTTTTTTAATTAATAAAATAGCAAGTAAAAGCCCGTTAGTAAAAGTAATAACAGTTGTAGATAAAGTAATTGCAGCCAACCCAAGAGGACCGATTAGCAAGTAGTTAAGTAAAGCTTTAAATAATATACTTACCATAGCCACGTAAAAAGGTGTTTTAGAATCATCAAATGCATAAAAGACCCTTGTTAAGGTATCTCTAGCCGCATAAGGCATTATTGAAACAGAAAGATAAAATAAAGCCTCTGTCACCATAAATGTATCATCAGCATCGAATTGACCACGCTGAAAAAGTAGTCTGATAGCATCATGCGCTAGTAAAAATATAAACATTAAAATAGGAAAAGCAAAAAACCATAAAGATAGGACACCTTGCCTAAAATATGTTTTTAAGGCCTCCCAGTCTTTATCTGCAACAAAATTAGAAAACATAGGAAATAATGGCACAAGCATAGATGTAATTAAAATTCCTACAGGAAACTGAAATATTCGATTGGCATAAGCAATTGCAGACCATGCGCCCTCCTCAAGCTGAGATGCAAAAAACATATCAATGTAAATATTAATTTGTCCTATAGTAGTACCAATAATTGCAGGAAATAAAATTTCTCTGATCTTTTTCATAGAAGGGCTAAAAAAGTCAAAGCTTGGTTTGTACACAAAGCCTGACCTGAAAAACACCGGGATTTGTATTAAAATTTGTCCAATTGCGCCAACAAGTGTAGCAGTCGCTAATATAGCTCCAAACTGATCTTTATCAAACATAAATAATGCAACAATAACGCATATGCTAGCAACAACTGGACTTAGCGAGGTAAATAAAAACTCATCATATACATTTGCAATGCCGTAAAAAATACCTATAAGACCACCTATAAACATAACTGGAGACATTAATTTTAACTGAAAAGAAGCTAAAGACTTTAATTGAAGCGAGCCATGAGCTGCAATAATATTTATAATCTGATCAGAAAAGAAAAACACAAGCGCCGATAAAATAAGAAAGAGTATACCGGTAGTCGTTAAGAAGGTTGACATTGTTTTATTTGCATCAGCGGGCGGAGCAATTGACTTATCCTTTACGGCTTTGCTGAAAAAAGCAATTGTTGCTGTATGAAATGGTCCACCAAGCCCACCTAAAAGTATTAAAGCAAATGCAGGTATCTGATAAGCATAGAAATATGCATCACTTATAACAGAGGCCCCATAAAACTGAGCAATAACAACATCTCTGAAAAAACCGGCAACCTTGCTTATAATTGTGATAATTGCTATAAGTCCAGCTATCTTAAATAATTTATGACTACTCATTCTTGGCTTTTATTACCTCAACGTGCATTCTTATTGACTTGCCATCCTCTTCATTCTCTGGTTGATAATATATTATTTTGTTTATACCTTCTCGTTTAACATATTTTTCGATATTAACTAAAATGTTTGTCTGGTCTGAGATGTTTTTTATATTTAATTTTTTTCCATTAATTTTAACTAAAAGGTTATTAATATCTTCCATATTTTTGATTACCAAAGACGCATCCTGATCCAGAACAACAAACTCTTGCTCTATCTGTTTTACATTAGTACCGGTAATCAAAACAACAGGCCATGTTCCAATGGATATACCTTTGTAGTAATGCTGCAAAATATCATAAAAAATGTAGCCGTTTTCATCCATAAATCCGGCACCATACTGGCTCATTCCGACGCCATGACCGAATCCGCCGCCGTAAGCATCTATATGCGTTATATTACCGGATTTATCTTTTGTTAGTTCAAATACCACATTGGCACTAGGCATTGCCCTATTAGATTTTTTAAATACCCTTCTAATTACCAGCTCTTTACTAACTGTCCATATACCTGTGTTAGAAATAACTTGAAGGCTAATAATCTTACCGGAATCATCCCTTTTAAGAACTTTAATATTTTTTAACTTACCAAACCATTTTCCAGCTGAATATTTAGGCTTTATAAACCCTGTTGATGATTGTTTGTATAAAGTTTTTTTTAAAACATTCTGTAGTTCAGTCCGTGTCCACTGTTTATGCCATCTAAAATACCTTGAATTCTGATCATAACTAAATGGTTTAGATTTATAAAATTTTGCTGCTTTTTTTTCTTTATTTAGAACAGGAGTCTCTTCATCATCGGGCCTGGCTGTCAAATAAGGTATAGGCTCAGAAGGAAAATCCCCGGTATCAGGGTTGGAAAACGCATTTGCATAGTTACTGGTGTATCCGCCTGCGGTTGAACTATATAAAGCTAGAATAACATCGTTATTGTACATTGCAAATAGGCCTTTTGTTTCTTCAACTGCCTGATTACTCAATTTTTGTTCAGTATTATAGCCAAAATAAACTTGGCATTGCACTGAGTCGCACAAGTCAAACTGAGGATAAGGCTTTATTCTAGGTCTTAACGCATAATTTCTTGCCGCTACAGTTTGAGCTTTTACAGCTTCCAAACCAAAGCTTACAGGTATCTCGTTGGGGACAACTCCTTTTAAATAATCTGATAAGCTAATTATATTAACAACAGATAACTTATTACAAGAGCTCGCAGCTCTGACAATTTCCAGCTTGCCTCTGTACATAGCAGGTTTACCGGCTCGTTTTAGCCCAACAATTTCAATTGGCTTATTTTTAGGTGAGACAACAGATAACGGGCCAACTATTCCGCTTGAAATAAGCTTGCCATAGTTGTAAACTTGAAAATATCCGTTTCTTATATTTATTTTTACAGAACTAACTGCATTAGCCTTTATAATTGTATTACCACTGCATTGATCTATTATATTAAGCCCACCGGCTGATCTTACAGAAGCACTACGATATTCAAGCTTGCTAAAATTGTTAGTGCTAATGCCTACCCTAATTATTTTTTCCTGAGCATATACTGCCATTTGGCTTAAGACAAAATAATTAAGCAAAATACAGCCAGATATTATTATGCACAATAAATATTTTAATTTCATATTCATAGCAAATATTTCCCCGTTTTAGCCCCAAGTAATTTAATAATGTTTTATTATTCTATTATTTTCTAATAAACATACCATTGGGTAAATGATGTATATATAACTAAAACATTATTAAGGGAGCTAATAAAGGCATAGTGATAGTATCAAGCTATGTCCTTTTTATTTTCCTTGTTATTTATGGACGTTGTATTAGTGGCTATTGATTGAATGATTTCTTTTTTCTGTTTTTAACAAATTTAGCAGCAGCAGCAGTAGCAGCCCCTAAAGTCGCACCAACAATAACAGTAGGGACTGCTACTGCTGTATGTAGAATTCCAGATACAAGCTTAGGTACTTTCTTGCCGAGTTTTTCGTTAAGTTTAAATATTTCTGATTCTGATTTACCTTTAGCATAAGAATTTTCTAAAGTAAAACCTTTTTGTAATAAAGTATTAACAGATATAAAATTCCATAGCCTGTTAGAAAAGTTGTGTTTTTTTCCAAATTTATCTAAGATCGTTATAATTTGCTTACCTTGTGGTGGATTTTTTTTAATTTTTTCTAAAAATGAACCAACATTGTTAGAACCATTTATGCATACATTTAGTTTTTTTGTAGTGAAATCACAAAATTCCCTAAAAGTATTCATATCCTTTTTTATGAATCTATTTGCAGCAAAGAGTCCTGCTGCACCTCCGGCAGCTCCACCTATTAGAACGGAATTCCTTACAAAGTGACCTTTTTTTTGCTTTTTTTCTTGAGAGATTTGATATGGATAGTTATTAAAATTTTGATATAGAGCGTTAGCATATGGTTGAGTGTAAGCACAATATTGAGTATTATTCATTTTTCTGCCTCAGATTTTATTTCCAACTGTTTATTATAGTACAGACCAAATTTAAAAGCTAATAAAAACCAAGTTTTGTATAATATTATTAAGCAGAAATAATTTTTTTAGTTATCTTTTACCATATTACTGATAGATAAAGACATATCTATACTTTTGAAATACGGAAAAATTTAAGTCCGATACGAATAGAAAAAAGAATTATTTTATCTAATATTTGTTGAGGAAATTTTCTTACAAAGTTTATAGTGTTTGAATCATCTCCGATAAAATAAACAGGCTTGGACTTCTTTGCCGGAATAACTTTTAATATAACTTTGGCGACATCATTTGCGGAGCATCCATATCTTCCAAATTTTGCCGTTAATGAAGTTAATGTATTAAATTCTTCTCCATACAAGCAAAAAGCCTCTGAGCTTAGTTGTTCAAAATCTTTCTTAGCTTGATTAGAAGATTTTTGCCATATTGGTGTTTTTACAATTCCAGGCTTAATAAGGACAACATCAATCTTCCATTTTTTCAACTCAAGCCTCAACCCGTCTGTCAAGGAATCGAGTGCTGATTTTGAAGCACAATACGCAGAGGTATACGGTAAAGATAAAGTCCCCAAAATAGAACTTATGTTTATAATTTTTCCTTTTGTTTCTCTTAAAAGCGGTAAAAATTTTTGTATCAATCTTATTTGACCAATTACATTAATCTCAAATTGAGTTTGGAGTTTTTCTATATTAATAAACTCAATCGGGCAAGATATAGCGACTCCTGCATTATTAATCAATGAAAGCTTTTCTCCATTCAAATTTTTTAATATAAAGTCATATGCATTATCTATGGTTTTCTGATTTGTAACGTCAATAATAATCGGATAAATATTGTTTCTAATTTTTGATAACTTTTCAGCATCTTCTTTAGTTCTTACACCTGCAAAAACTTTAAATTCCTGTGCTGCAAAAAGTGAAACACAAGCATTGCCAATGCCTGATGATGTACCGGTTATTAATATCGCCTGATTCTTATTCATCCTAAGCTTAATCCTGCACATAAATTAATTGACTGGCCTGTAATCCCCACTGCATTATCAGAAGCAAGATATTTAACCAGTGTCGAGACTTCATAAGGTTCAATCCATCGTCTTTGAGGAACCATGTCTATTTGTTCAGATTCATCTAATGTTTCATTAGCAAATAAAGGTTCTGTCATAGTTGTTTTTACCCATCCGGGATTCACAAGGTTTATCGTTATTCCATGTTCAGCTAATTCAAGAGCTAAAGATTTTGTAAGTCCAATTAATCCTGCTTTGCTGGCAGAATAAAGAGATGCGTTTGCTTCTCCTACTACCCCGCTGATCGAACCGATATTTATAATTCTTCCCCATCGCTTTGTTTTCATATGTGGCACAACTAATCTGCAAAGATTAAAAGGGACTTGTAAATTCAACTTGAAAACTTCACTGATTTTACTTTGGTCTGTTTTTTCTATTGCTGACCAGATATAAATCCCTGCATTATTTACCAGAATGTCAATACCGTCAAGTTTTTCGTTTGCAAACAGATATAATTCTTTTAAAAAATTATCATCATTCAAATCTCCTGCTAAATAACCCACAGCCGAACATTTACCAGCTTGTTCAGTTAGCCTTGCCTCATTACGTCCTGCTAAAAATACTTTATAGCCGGCTTGTGATAATTTCAAAGCTATATCAGCGCCTATACCTGATGAACTGCCGGTTATTAATGCTGTTCTACTCATACTATTATTTAACTCCTCTTTTTCTACTTGAATTATAAAGGAAAAAATTAAATATTAAAAGAATCTTGAATTGCAATAAAATTTAATTTTTTTAAAACTTGAAAAAGATTGCAGAAAACAAAATATATGATAAACTATTATTATAAACTTGAATCTAGCAATTTAAATCAAAGGCTTACATTGAAAAGGTCATTCTTCAACTACAGGAGCAAAACAATGAAAACACATAAAGAAATAATGGATGAGTTAAAACAATCAGATCCTGATTCTTACAAAGAAATTATTGAAGATTCAGATAAAGAAATAGAAGAACTTCGGAAGTGGGGTGGAAAACGCATAAATGCGGGTCGCAAAAAAGTTTATACGGATAGAGTTGCTATAAATAAAAGAGTTAAAAAAGATACGGTTCTTTTAATTAAAGATTATTCAAAATCTCATAATATAAGCGAAAACGAAGCATTAGACCAATTGATAAATGCAGGATATGAGTATTTAAAACATAGCAACGGATAAGCCATTTACTTTTTATCATTACTTAGTTTGACTCGCTCCCAAATTCATAGTTAAATATTTATTATGCTCATCAATTAAGCTTAAGGGGTAAGGGGTTGAATAAGTGCTATTAAAAAACTTTTCGCAATATATAAAAGAGCAAAGGCAAGAGGGAAAAAATATTCGGGTTAATCGCTCGAATCCTAATGAAGATTTTGACTTTGCAAAATATCAACCCCAAGAAACCGAATACGCAGAAGCTCAAATAGTTGAAAATAACGGTGAGTTTTGTACTAAAAAGATTAAAGTAAATACAAGCCAGTCAAAATTTAATTATTTCCTGGATGGGATAGAAAAAAAACGTATTTTAATTTACTACAACTTTATTCCTTTTACTTACGGCTATATGTCTGCCGTGATAATGAAGCGTACAGATAAAAAAATGCACTCTATCGGACTGGAGAGAGCGGAAGAAAATCTATATTTACCGTTTAAATTCAACGGAGACGAACCTGATTTTTATTTAGATGTCGAAGATTTTAATAATTATAATATAAATCCAATAAACATAGGCATAAAAGCAAAAGGCGAATCAGATTATCCGCTGATGCCGGAAGAATTTGAGAAAAAAGCACATAGTGCTATTCAGGAAAACAGAAGGCATATGGAGTCCACTATGGCTAATGAATGGGCGGTTGAGTTTAAAAACTTTGATGATTGGCTGTATGTTGATGGTGGGCTAACAAATATCAGCAGTGATTTAATGAAAAAAGCTAATGTGGTTGGAGTTATTAAATCTCATAACGTGCAGTATTTTGATTATGAAAAATTATGCCAAATTTATAACATAAAAAAAGGCGAGCGCTCTTGTGTTTTTAGGCCGAAAAGAAGATTTAAAAATACACCAGAAAAGGTTTTTAGCTGGTATTTAAGATTGCACTCAGATAAAAACTACGGCAAGATGGATTTTGGTATTATACGTATTGAAATACCTGATAGAGAAGATTTATTATCAAAAGTTGACGAGATTAGCAGCTGGATTTTGCTGGAGGCTAACCCGATTGCGTTTCCAGAATCTCGTTGGGACAGGATGATTTATCCTATTAAATATTGTGAAGATTATTTAAAGTGTAAAGCTCCAAGCTGGACTGTGCTTGAAAGTCTGGCTTTTGGGTAAAAGTGAGGTAATATATGCAGCCAAGTTTAGAATCAATTGAAGATGAACTAAAATCTGTATACGATAAAGCTGTTGGAAGAGTAATTGCTACGGAAAAAAATCCTAATACAGCCCAGTCTTTTAGTTTTTGGACAAATTTAGACTCGCCTGTAGGTATAGGCACGATTGTTAAAGTTGTTGCAGATAGGCAAGTTTTTGATAAAAAAGGAAATAAAGTTGATCGTGTTGTCTACGGCATTGTAACAGAAGGCATTAGTTATACTGATCTGGCTGCACCTATACACGATTTTATAAGTTCTGAGGGGAACCCGCAATATAGCCACAGCGCTCAGACTGAGCGTCCTGAGATAAGATATTATACGGCTTCAACACTTAAAATGATACCTGAAGAGCCGATACAGCCGGTATCTATTGGTAGTATTTATCTGGCAGACGACGATGATATTAAAGAATCCTTGAGGATGGACAGTTATGCCCATAAAACAGGCATACCGGTCGGGCTTTATACTAATGGTGATAATTATTCTCCTGTGTATCTTGATTCAAGATTTTTGTTAGGTCCTGAGGCTGCGCACCTTAATGTGACAGGGGTATCAGGCCTGGCTACAAAAACCAGTATTGTACAGTTTTTATTAACCAGTATTTTTCAGCACCACAAAGACGATAAAGATGACGAGGGCGTGGCTGCTGTTTTGTTCAACGTAAAGGGACCGGATTTATTATTTTTAGATCAGCCGGCTGTTGAATTATCCGATGAAGAGCTTGAAATGTACAGAAAGCTTAAATTAAAGCCTGAACCTTTTGAAAATGTTGAATATTATGCGCCTTATAAGGCTGATAAAATTAATTTAAACACCCTGCGAACAAACGAAGAAATCAGCCATAATGTTAAGCCTTTGAGCTGGAACTTAACTGATATTTTTGATTATGTAAATGTTTTGATGAATAAAGATGACGTTGACGCAAAAGCGGACGGTTTTTTGCAGTTTATGAAAGAAAAAATTATTAATCAGGACAAGCTGGATTCTCATTATTTGCTGCATAAAAAAATACAAAATTTTAACGACTTAAACGAATGGTTCCAGCGGGTTTTAAATGACACCGAAGAGGGTGAAGGCAAGTCCAGTTGGAGAGGGCATGCTATACCTACCATTAGAAAAGTCCATAACAGGCTGACAAATATCACGTACAGGTGTGAGGGACTTGTGGGGAATGACTCTGACAGTAGTGATTTGCCGTGGGGTGAGTTTAAAGATAGAACTATTTATGTTATAGATGTTGCCGGTGTTAGTCCGTTGGGGCAAGATTTGGTTTTTACCAGAGCTGTTGAAAAGCTTAGAGAACTACTTGAGAAAAAAGCCCTTGGCGTTAAAAAAGTTGTTGTGTTTGTGGATGAGCTTAATAAATATGCCTCTAACGATGGTGGTAACTCATATTTAAAACAAACATTGCTTGAAATATCTGAACGAGGAAGATATCTTGGGTTGGTGCTGTTTTCTGCGCAGCAATTTAAGTCTCAGGTTAACAAAAGAATCGTCGGCAACTGCGGGACCAGTGTTTATGGGCGTATGGATATGGATGAGCTTTCCACTCAGGGTTACAGTGTAATGCCTTCGAGCATTAAAGCGGAGTTAACAACACTGGAAAAGGGTAAGTTGCTTATTCGTCATCCGCATTTTAACCAGTATATTTTTGTTAAATTTCCTCGTCCGCCGATTATGACCAGTCAAGACGGGATAGATAAGTTTCCTGCTGTTCCTGAGCGAAGCTTTGAGGACGCCATGGTTTATAACTTAAGGCGACTGGACAAAAATATAAAAGCTAATGACGTGAAAGAAGCTATTTATGACGTAGATCAGGATGCTGTCAGAAAAGCTCTTTGCAAAACAGAATTAAACTCTAAGAACTGGGGTAAGCAAGGTGCGTTTGGGTATTTTAAGAGTAAGTTAACTCAAAAAGCACCTCGTTCAAGCTTTGAGGAGAGTTACTCGCCTTCGCCTAAAAGGACCACGATTGACGATTTATTATATGATGATGACGATGATTAAACAACTTATTAGTAAAAAAATTAGGATAATACAATGAAAATAGTACATCTTGGAGATTTACACCTCGGATACAGGGCTTATAACAGACTTGATAAAAACGGCTTTAACCTTAGGGAGAAAGATGTTTTAAAGGTCTTTAAAGAAGCTCTTGATAAGATTATTGAGCTTAATCCTGCTGCTGTTTTGATCGCGGGAGACGTTTTTCATCGTCCACGCCCTACTAATAATACTATGTATCACACGGTTGTGCTTTTGCAAAAATTTAGAGAGCAGTGTGATATACCTATTGTTATTATCTCAGGGAATCATGAAGGCGTTAAGTCTTATGAGTCAGGCAGTGTGTTGCAGATATTAGAAGCCATTATCCCCCGTGTAAAAGTTGTTGATATTGATATAGAAAACGTTGCTCTTGATAGTTTGGGTTTAAACGTTATGTGCGTACCTTATAACAGTTTAAGCAAGTTTAAAGAGTACTCTATCAAGCCGGATAAGGATTATAAATATAATATTTTGATGATGCACGGGTCTTTTAATAGCCCTAAATGTGCTGAAATAACCAAAAATGAGACTGCGCTAATTGAAGAAAGCGATATTGCCAAAGATGAATGGGATTATGTTGCGCTTGGGCATTATCACAAGTTTGTGGACCTTGCGGATAATATTTATTATTCCGGGGCGATTGAGCGAACTTCTACTAATATATGGCAGGAAGCCAAACAGGAAAAAGGCTTTATCGAATACGACCTTGACCGGAAATTATGTAAGTTTCATACTTTGAAAAAGACTCGTAAAGTTGTTGATATACCTTGGATTGATGTTGATGGCATGAGTGTTGAGGAAATTAACCGGAAAATTATTGATGAGGCTGATAAAATTACTAAGCTTGAGAAATCTATAATTAGGTTAACCCTTAAAAACGTTGATGATATAATTATTAAGAGTTTGGATTATAAAAAGATACGTGAGTTCAAGAAAAAAGCTGTTCATTTTAGGTTAAATATTATTAAAAAGGATTCTTTAAAGTATCAACAAGATGAAAATGAAGAAGAATCTAAACAAAAAAGTATTCATGAGTATTTAGAAGAAGAAGTAAAAGAGTTTGATTTATCTCAGACACTGGAAAAGGATATATTTAAAGATAAAGCACATCAATATCTAGATTGGAGTATGGCAAAATGCGATTAATAGCGCTTAAAATGGAAAACTTTAGGCAACACTGTAATTCGCATATTGATTTTTCTGATGGGATTACTATTATTAACGGTGCGAACGGTTCAGGCAAAAGTACCGTACTTGAGGCTATTTGTTGGGCTATTTACGGCAATGATGCAGCGCGTGGTACTAAGGATTCTATCAAATGGAATAAGGCTAAGGCTCGTACTAAAGTTCTTGTTGAGGTCGTTTTTCAGTTAGAAAAAGAAGTATATATAGTTAAAAGATACCTCGATAAGGCGGAAGTTTATCTGAGTGATGCTGATGCTCCTATTGTTAACAGTCAAACCGAGGTTACCAAGTATTTGGTTGAAAAAATCGGGATGACTAAAAACGAGTTTTTTAATACCTATTTTACAGGGCAAAAAGAGTTATCATTTTTAAGCAATGTGAAGTCTGCCAAGGAACGACGGAATTTTATCAGTAAGGTTTTGAACTATGAAAAAGTTGGCGATGCTTTAAAGAGAATTAGGGAAGATAAAAATAATCTTAAGCGAGAAATAGAAGGCTTTAAGCTGGGTTTACAAGATGCTAATGTAATTGAAGAAGAAAAAAAGAAGCATCAAGAGGCTTTGGATAGTTCTAAAAAGCAGCTTGAGGCTACACATAAAGAATTTACTGATATATCTAAGCAATTGGCTGAGATTGAGCCTGAGTGGGAAAAATCTAAAAAAATTAAGGATGAGTTTGATAAACTGACCAGAGAACAGGAAGCTACAGGGCAAAAGCTTAAGTATGTTTCTGAAAATTTGAAAAAATTAGATTTAGAATTTAAAGATTTAGAAGAAAAAAATAAAAAATATACTGAACTTAAAGAATATGAGCCAAAATACAAAGATATAGAAAAACAATTAAAAGAACAGGAGAAGCTACAGGCTCACGAAATTACCAAACAAAAGCTTGTATCTAAGCTTGAGGGATTGGAAAAAGAAGCTAAAAAGCTTAATGATGAAATAAAAGCTGTTATTGCTTCAGGTAAGGCTAAAAAAGAGCAGGTTGAGAAAATTCCTGACCTTAAAAAAGATATTGAATTAATAAATAAAAAAATACAGGATTTAGCTGCAAAACAGCAAGCTGCTATGCGTGAAAAAGAAGTATTAATAAGCCAAAAGCAAAAAGAATTTGAGAAAATAAACAAGCAGCAAAAATTAATAGAGGATAAGGGCGAAGGTGGTGCTTGTCCGACTTGTGAAAGACCTTTAAAAGTTGAGTTTAAAAAAGTTATTTCTGATTTTGAAATTAATAAAATTGCTATAGATAACGATATAAAAACACTAACAAAAGAATTAAATCAATTAAAAAATAATCCTGCCAGTACTGACGAATTGACCAAGGAAAAAAAGCAAAAAGAAAAAGATTACAGCGATTTGATCAAAGTACAAGGTGAACATAAAGCAGAGCAGGAGCGTTATAAAAAAGTTAAAAATGAATTAGATATAAATAAAGCTGAAGTTGTAAAAAATCAAAAGACTTTAAGTGACTTGCCATCAGGTTATGATAAAGAATTGATGGAGAAGCTCAGGGCTGAGATAAAACCTTTGAGAGAAAAATATGAAGAATTGATTTCACTTAAGGGAGAGGTTGCAAAGCTAGAGCTTGTTAAAAAAGATTTAAACGAGCAGAAAAAATCACTTGATGACTCTCAAAAGGTTTTTGATGATAACCAAGAAAAGATTAAGCAGCTTGAGTTTTCGCCGGAGAGTTTTAAGCAGGCAGAAGAAAAATTTTTAAAAATAAAAGATGGGTTTTATAATTCTAAAAATAGCATTGTAAAATCTGAGGCTGAAGTTAAAAACGCTCAAAATAACTTAGAAAATTACTTAAAACAAGAAAAAGAATATAAAGAAAAGCTTGAAGCTATTAAAAACAAAGAAACTGAGCATAATTATTTAATTGAGCTGGATAGATTTTACGGGGAATTTTTGGAGAAACTTAATAATCTTGCGCGTCCCGAGTTGTCGTATATCGCCAGTGAGTTTTTAAAAGAGCTTACGGATGATAGATATTCTCAGCTTGAGCTGAATGACAAGTATGAGATAAACTTATATGACGAGGGTGAAATCAAACCGGTAATATCGGGTGGAGAAGAAGATGTTGCTAATTTATGCTTAAGGCTTGCAATATCCAAGATGATTGCACAGCGAACCGGGCGATCTTTATCTTTGCTTATTCTTGATGAGGTCTTCGGGTCTTTGGATGAAAACAGACGTAACAATGTTGTAAATCTTTTAAACAAGCTTTCTCACAGCTTTGAGCAGGTTATATTAATTACTCACATAGAAGATATTAAAGATAGCATTGATAATGTTATTAAAGTTGAGTATGACGAAGAGCAGGGATGCAGCGTTGTAAATACATCTGCTTATAATTTTTCCGCAATGGAAGAGTTGGCAACTGTGTAGGTTATTTTAAATTTTGTAAAAATTGCAGACAAAACTGTAAATTATTCACCTTGTTTGTTTTATTTTATATGTTATATGTTGAATTTGAAAAATTGGGAAGTTAAACTAACTCAAAAATACTTTTTAGATTATTCAATCGTGTTAAATCTAATAAAATAGACTAATCTCTAAAAAGAGTAATCTGAAATTTAATTTATGAGCAGTATAAATAAAAAGGAATAAGATTTTGGTCACCATACCCAGGTCCAGGAACGTAGCATTTGGATTAAACGCTCCAAAATGCTTTACAGAGAAAGCTGCTAAATTAGCCAATACACAACCTTCTATGCAAAGGCTGTATATTGGTGCGACTGCTTTAGTTACCCAAACAGCTTTAGATTATGGTAAATGGACAAATCCATATGCGGACGATAATACACGTAAAAATTGTGCTACCAGAACCTTTGCAAAAATGATAGTAACTACCGGAAGTGGAGTTCTTGCAAGGACAGCTGGTGAATGGCTCGGTAGAAATGGTCTTAAAAAAGGATTATTTAAAGTACCTGAAGGATTTGAGAATGTTATAGAAAAAGCTTATGAAACAACTGAGGCTCAAAAAAGTCAACTTATATCTATGGGAGTCAAGCTGGAGGAAATTGCAGATAAAACCCCAAAGCAGATACAGCATACATTAACAAAGAAAAAATATCCTGCTGCTATAGGAGCTATGGCAGGTGTTGCAATGGCTGTTGTTTCTGTATTTGTCGCAGATATGTTG
This sequence comes from Candidatus Gastranaerophilales bacterium, assembly GCA_028280605.1. Taxonomy (GTDB): domain Bacteria; phylum Cyanobacteriota; class Vampirovibrionia; order Gastranaerophilales; family JANQFW01; genus JANQFW01. The sequence goes on along the minus strand of JANQLL010000076.1, from coordinate 26,197 downwards.
TTTATTGACCCTATAACTAACTGGATGCTGGATAAGTGTCCTTGGCTAAATAAAAACAAAAAAGCTAAAGACATTGATAATAAGCAACAGTGCGAAAAAAGTAGCAAAGGGTAGTAAATATGATGAAAGCAGGACAATTTTTTGGGACTACTGTGCCGAAGTACGTTATAGAAAATAACGGCAAATTTTTAACTTACACATCCGCGTTAACTTTTACAGTAAGTGGATTAGGGCAGGGTCTTAGTGTATTAAATAACAAAAAACTTCCAAAAGACGATAAAAAATACATATTTTATCAAGAAATGGGAACTATGGGGCTTAATCTTGCTGCATTGCTTGCATTTTCATTGAAATTTGGTAAATGGGGAGAAAATTGGGCAAAATCCGGTAACTTTTTGCCTAATGGTGTTAAATCTAGCCAAGTTAAGGAATATATAAAGAAGCTTGGTCAAAGCGGAGCAGAAATGACTAAAGTTGATAGTAAAATTGCCACGCATATAAAAGCAACAGGAGTTGCTGCTACACTATTAGGTCAAATTGTGGCGTTAAATGTAGTTGCTCCATTGGTGCGTAATGTCTTAGCAGGATGTGTTGACAAATATTGTAAACATTGTAAAAAAGACGGCAAAGATAAGTTTATACCTTCGCCGGTGTTGCCAGCTTCGCCTATTAGAAATGAGCAAGTGCCGGTTACTATGTTTACTTCATCTTTGCACTCAACTAAAGCAAGTGACATGTTTAATATTTTTGCTGATAACCCGCATAAAAACGTAAAAGAGTTGCTAAATCACGATAAAACAAACTAAACAATCGCATCGCAAAAATTAAAGGCGGAGCAAGTTTTTATTCCATACCTACTTATCAAATTCTGAAAGTTGCTTTGTAAACTCTTTTAGCTTTTTGGTTTCGGTTTGTGTTTTACCTAAATCTTGCTTGGTTATAAAAAGTTTTAGATTGTTTATAGCATTTGACAAGTCTGTCAACTTGTTGATTATTTGCTGAAAGAAACTTTGCTTCTGATGCTCTTTTAGGATTTTTTTAACTTTTGTGGTTTGTTTATTAAAGCTTTCTAAGTCTTTGTTTATTTTTGGGTAATTAATTTTTTTTAACTTATTGGTTAGAGCTTTATCTCCATTTATTATGGTTTGAATAACGTCACTTGATTTTACTTTAAAAATATTTTTATCTAAAAAAGCATTAATACCACCTAAATTAGCATTTTTACTATCCAAAAAGTTGTTTATATTATCAAATTTTGTATTTATATTCTGATTAAAGCTTTCTGTTTTTACTCTTAAATCACTAAAACCTGTTTTAATATTTTTTGTTACTGTATTTATATTGGTGATTTCATTTATAATCTGATCGTGAGATTTATCGCCAAAACTGTCTTTTATGCTTTTGGAAAATCCAAGTATAGACTCCATTATCTCCAACTGAATTTTTGTTAGAGAGTTTACCCTTATAGGCTCGTGGACCATGTATTGATTATTTGATTTACTTTGTTCGCCAGGTGGTAAAATTTCCAGAGACTTTGATCCGACCAAGCCGGTAAATTCTATGCTAACGTGTGCACCTTGAGGAATTTCTACATTGCGTTTAGTTATAATAAATCTAACTTTTATCCTGTCTTCGTCAATTATTAATTTTTTTACGTGACCGACTTTTATGCCCATTAGCCTTACCGGAGAGCCTATAGCCAAGCTGTCTATGTCTTTAAAAACTACTTCGTGTTCTTTATTTAACAGAGTTATTTTATCTGAATAGTTAACTAAAAATAATACTATGCCACTTACTATTAAAAACCAGAGTAGAAATTCTATATAAAAAAAATAGTTCTTTTTTCTCATTGTCGCCCAAAATTTTAATACTTATCTACCTTATAAATAATACAATAATATATTAACCTAAATTTGTTAAATATATTAAGTTTTGTATTGGGGGTTTTTAAATGTCACAGAAAATTCTTAAAGAGCAAAACAATGCTTTTAGATACAACCTGAACATCCCCTGGCACCTTTATGACGTTGCTTTTGTGTACATGTTTGTTATAGCGTTATCTATTTTTACTGCAGGAATTTTTTATTACAGTGGCTTAACATCTGAATCAGTATATTTTGTTGTTTTTATGCAGCTTTTGATTTCTATTGCTACACTTGCATTGATTTATCTCGTTGTTAAGCAAAAATATCATTTGCCCTTTTTTCAAACCTTTGGTATAAATTTGGCTGCGGTCCCAAAATCGTTTTATAACGGTATATTTATCTCATTAATAATTGTTGTATCAACTTCTTTAGTATCTTTAATATTTTCTACTTCAACCGGAGGTGTTAAGGAAAATCCTTATCAGGATTTTTCGCCGGAAAAAATGCGTGTAATTTCTTTGTTAGCTATATTTGTTGCTCCTATTGTTGAAGAAATATTTTTTAGGGGCTTTATGCAGCCTGCGTTTATTAAAACATTCGGTCCTATTGCCGGTATATTTTTAACTGCCATGATTTTTGCCATATCTCATACACAATACATCGGGTTTTCTACTGCAATGGCAGCTATTTTAACTATTGGTCTTATACTCGGTTTGACAAGGTATTATTCAAAATCTGTTATGCCAGGCATGTTTGCACATTTATTTAATAACTTTTATGCATCGCTGGCACTGTTAAATTAATACTTATATAAAGGCAAAAAATGCTACTCTTCTCTCGGTTAATTATATTTGGTTAACTGTTACAAAACTTCATTAAATTTATAAACTTTTTATATTTCATAAATTCAAGCAAAAGAAGGAATAAAAGTTAAACAATTTTTGGTAGTGGTTAATTTTTAACAGATAAATGTTTTTCAGGAAAAATAGCGTTATAAGTATCCCATAAATCACTAAATTTAAATGTTTCTTTATATCGTTCAGAAATTCTTTCCTAAAGATTTTTACAGCTTTTTTCAGTTCTGTCTCCAATAAAATAAGCAACAATTTGCCTTTTATTTTTCACTTTGTTTCAGACCACTACCAAAAATAAATATTAAATCTCTCTCTCTTCTTTTGCTTTAAGAACTCTAAAAAAAAATAAAATAGACTGCTGATTTTTGCAGTCTATTTATCTATTTTAAAGAAAGGAAAAATATTTTTTAAATTGCCATAACAGTAGCTAACTGCTGATTTAAAACAATTCACTATTCTTCTACGTTCCAGATATCTCTTTCTTCGTATTCAGTATGTAATAAATGATGAGCTTTTTCGCTGTTTGGCTCGCCTAAGTGCTTGTCATACAGGGTCTTAACAGATGGATTTTCATGAGATTTTTTTATCTTCATTTTCGCATCAGCTTTATATAATCCGTCTTTTCTATTGCCCTTGATTAAACGGTCTTTACAGCTGACAGGCTGACCTGCACCACCAATACATCCGCCTGGACATGCCATAACTTCAATTACATCATAGTGGGCTTCACCTTTATTGATTTTCTCAATAACTCTGTCAGCTTCAGCTAAAGTATTGATAATTGCAATTTTAATCTTTTTACCGCCTAAATCAACAGTAAACTCTTTTAATGTATCAAGTCCGCGAGCATCCTCAAAATTAACATTTTCAAGAGTTTTTCCCGTTATTACTTCATAAGCAGTTCTTAAAGCCGCTTCAGCTACACCACCAGAAGCTCCGAATATAACGCCAGCACCTGAATGTTCACCAAATGGCATATCCATTTCTTCTGGAGTTAATTTGCTAATGTTAATGCCAGCTGATTGTATTAACTTAAATACCTCTTGAGTTGTTAATACAATATCAACTTCCTGTACACCATTTTCACTAAATTCAGGCCTTACAGCTTCAGCTTTCTTGGCTGTACAAGGCATAATTGATACAACAACAAAATCTTTAGGTTCAACATTGTACTCTTTGCAAAGAACATCTTTAGCTAATGCACCAAACATTTGCTGAGGAGACTTAGCGGTAGAAAGGTTCTTCAAGAAGTTCTTATGGTTTTGCTCGGCATGTCTGACCCAAGCAGGGCAACAACTTGTGAATAAAGGTAATTTTTCATTGTTCTTAAGCCTACCAATTAGCTCAGTACCTTCTTCCATAATTGTAACATCTGCAGAGAAACTAGTATCAAAAACTTTGTTAATACCGACTCTTCTAAGGGCAGCAGCCATAATGCCAATTATATTTTCACCAGCTGGTATATTAAATTGCTCACCAAGTGCAACTCTAACAGCAGGAGCAATTTGAACAATCACAGTTTTATTATCATCGTTAATAGCTTCAAAAACTTTGTCCACGTCAGACTTGATAGATAAAGCGCCGGTTGGACAAACAGCAGCACACTGACCACAGTATACGCAATCAACATCTTCTAGTTTATTGCCATAGGCTGGCGCACAAACTGTTTTTGATCCTCTGTTAGAGAAGCCTAAAACGCTTTTACCTTGCACTTCGGTACAAGCTCTTATACAAGCACCACAAAGTATACATTTATTAGAATCTCTTACAAGACTCGGATTAGTATCATCAATTTCAGCCTTTTCTTGTAATTTTTCAAATCTTAAGTCTTTTACGTCATATTTATTTGATAATATTTGAAGTTCACAATCACCGCTTCTTTCGCAGGTTGTACATTCTCTATCATGATTTGATAACAAGAGCTCAAGAGAAACTTTTCTAACCCTTCTAACTCTTTCAGAGTTTGTTTTAATCTTAAGACCAGGCTCAGGAGGCATAGTACAACTAGCGTGAATACCCCTGCCTTCAACTTCTACAACACACATACGGCATGCGCCATAAAGTGTTAAATCAGGCCTGTAACAAAATGTAGGAATATCGATTCCTGTTTTTTGAATTACCTCTAGCAAGTTTCTTTCATTACTAAATTCAACTTCATTACCGTTTATAAATATTGTATTATTCACTTTAGTTTCTACCATAATTACTAGACCTCCTTAATAGAGTTAAATGGGCAAGAATTTAAACATGCACCACACTTAATACACTTGTTCTGATCAATTATATAAGGTTGCTTAACTTTACCTTTAATAGCTTCAACAGGACATGATCTTGCACATTTTGAACAACCTTTACAAAGGTCTTCTGCTATTACAATTTTCTTGAATGCTTCACAAACACCAGCAGGGCATCTTTTGCATTCAATATGAGCTAAATACTCATCTTTAAAGTATTTTAAAGTAGATAGTACCGGATTCGGGGCAGTTTTACCAAGACCGCATAGAGAACCATCTTTAACAGCAAGCGCAAGCTCTTCAAGTACATCAAGATCAGAGAGCTGAGCTTTGCCTGCAACAATTTTCTCAAGGATTCTAAGCATATTCTTGGTACCTTCTCTACAAGGCACACACTTACCGCAAGACTCATTTTGCGTAAAGTTCATAAAAAACCTTGCAACTTCAACTATACAAGTATCTTCATTTAATACTACAAGCCCGCCCGAGCCTACCATTGCACCTGCTCTAAGCAAAGAAGCATAGTCTAACGGTAAATCAAGATGCTCTTCTGTCAAACAGCCGCCTGACGGACCACCAATTTGAACAGCTTTAAACTTCTTGTTGTTTCTTATACCACCACCAATATCAAAAATAATTTTTCTTAATGAGGTACCCATAGGAACTTCTATAAGACCGGTATTATTAACTTCACCGGTTAAAGCAAAGGTTTTAGTACCCGCACTGCCTTTAGTGCCAAGCGACTGGAACCATTCAGCACCGTTGATCATAATACCTGGTACGTTAGCAAAAGTTTCCACGTTATTAATTAAGGTTGGTTTTCCAAATAAACCTTTATTGGCAGGGAATGGAGGTTTTGGCCTTGGCATACCTCTTTCACCTTCAATAGAGGCGATAAGAGCAGTTTCTTCACCACAAACAAACGCACCGGCACCCTCTTTTATATGTAACTTAAAATTAAATTTAGTACCTAATATCTTAGAACCCAAAAATCCATATTCTTCAGCAGCAGAAATAGCTTTTCTTAATCTTTCAATAGCCAAAGGATATTCCGCACGCACGTAAATGTAACCTTCATCAGCGCCAACAGCGTAAGCGGCAAGAGCCATGCCTTCTATAACTCGGTGAGGATCACCTTCCATAAGCGATCTATCCATAAATGCACCTGGGTCACCTTCATCACCATTACAGATTACATATTTTTTATCGCCTTGAGCACTTCTAACGAAAATCCACTTTCTTCCTGTTGGAAAGCCTCCGCCACCACGACCTTTTAAGCCACTTTCTGTAATAATATTGCAAACTTCTTCAGGAGTGAGCTCTTTTAGAGCGTTGCTAAGAGCTAAATATGTAGAATTTGCAATACTTTCTCTGATATCTTCAGGATTTATATAGCCGCAATTTTCTAAAGATGTTCTAGTTTGCTGAGCATAAAAGTTTATGTCAGAGTTACCTTGTTGTATGTGACCGCTTTGAGGGTCTCTATATAATAATCTTTCTACTATTTCACCATTTTTAAGATGTTTTTCAACAATTTCTTCTATATCACCAACTTTTACTTTTACATAAGTAACATTTTTCTCTGGTATCATAACGAGAACGCCGTTTTCGCAGAATCCGTGACAACCGGTTTTAATAGTTGTTACTTTTTCTTTTTTAATAGCAACATTAGCGCCAAGCTCTTCAAATTTTTTTACCACATCCAAAGATCCGTTTGCAACGCATCCTGTACCAGCACAAACAAGAACTCTTGTCCCCATTTGTTTAATATATTCTTTAGACTTTTTTTGTTCTTTAGTCATATCTACTGCAATTTCATTCATCATATATTTATTTCTCCTAACAGCTCTTTTTTGTTTTGCCGAATTAAAACTTTGAACTTTTTACATATCTTCCTTCAGAAGCTCGTCAAGAACTATAGACATAGCTTCAGAAGTCATTTTAGGATATACTTTATCATTAATCATCACAACAGGAGCCAATCCACATGCGCCTAGACAACTAACTGTTTCCACACTAAACCTCAAGCAATCTGTTGTAATTTTATCGTCTGTTAATCCAAGTTTCTTCTTAATTGCATTAAATACAGGCATACTGCCTCTTACGTGACAAGCTGTTCCATCACAAACTTTAATTTCAAACTTACCCTTAGGGTTTAAGCTGAACTGGCTGTAAAAAGTAGCTACACCAAACACACTGGCTGGGGAAAGTCCCATTTTGACAGAAACATAAGTAAGTGCGTCCTCTGGCAAATATCTATAAACTTCTTGAACATTTTGCAATATTGCAATTAGGTTAGATTTTTTATAACCAAATTTTTTTAAAATGCTATTTAGCTTACTTTTTTGTTCACTAGTCAAGCTTTGCTTTATTGCTTCCATATTTTCTCCTTTGTCTAAAAGTCTATTTTGTTTTATTTATTTGGACGATTAAAAATTTCAGTAGTTTCTGGTTTTATAAAACTTCAAGTAAATTAAATTCACTCAATAATGAATTTAATTCATCAAGTCTGTAAAATAGCGAACGCCGTACGCAAAGGTTCACTACTTTACAGGTTAAATTTATACAAATTTTTTTTAAAAATAGGCGGAACTCTAATCATAGTGATAAATAACTTAATCATATATAAGTGTAAGGCTAGATTATACTTGGCAAAGGTCTTGCTTAGTATATGATTTAGCCCATTTAGCAATACTACCGCATCCATTTTCATTACACCTGTTATAACTTTAAGCTAAACACAATTCATTTCACTATATATAAATGATCATTCTATTAGTATAACACTTAGTATATTAATTTCAACCAGGTATTTCCTGCAAGTTAGTTTAAACTTTCAGTAAAATGAGGGATAATATTATGATTAAAGAAAATTTGTAACATTAAATTCCTACTCAATAAGATTTATGAATGGCGTGTTGGAGAATTTAATATTTTTAACTAGAGAAGTATCATAAAAAAGGAAAAAATTTTTTCTTTTTTATCCACCCCAACCCCTCATAGGGGTAAATTCTTTTTTGGTCTCGCTTTTCGTTTCGTCTGCACAGCCGACTCGCTCGGTCCTAAATTATGTACTTACATGGAGCTTATTATGTTTTATAACAAATCTGTTGAAGAGCTGTTTAAAGAGTTTGAGGTCAACGAAGAAGGGCTAAGCTGGGAAGAGGCGAAACTAAGACTGAAAAAATACGGAAAAAACATAATAACTCAAGAAGATAAATCTTCTTTAATGTTTCTATTTTTTCATCAAATGAAAGACCCCCTTGTATATATATTACTAATAGCAGCCGTATTCACAATAACCATTCATCATTATATTGATACAATGGTAATTTTGCTGGTTGTATTAATAAATACAATTATCGGCTTTATTCAAGAATTCAAAGCCGAAAAAGCAATGCAAGCCATAAAACAACTCGCGTCTCCAAAAGCAATCGTTATTAGAGAAGGCAAAGAACAGCGAATAGAGTCTCAAGACCTGCTCCAAGGTGATGTTATTGTACTGACAGCCAGCAACAAAATACCCGCAGATATTCGTATTTTCTCCACAAAAGAGCTTGAAATAGACGAGTCAATGCTAACAGGGGAATCTGTTTCAATCGCAAAAACCACTAATGCAATAGAGGGGGTCAACTTACCTTCAGCTGATCAAAAAAACATGGCTTTTATGGGTACAGTGGTAACCCAAGGAAAAGGAAAAGGCTTAGTAGTCGCAACGGGAGAGCACACAGAACTGGGCAAAATCTCAAAAGAAGTTAAAACAACCCAAAAAGAGCTAACACCTCTACAAAAAAAACTTGCAGTATTTAGTAAATACGTAGGTATAATAACTATAGCCCTGTCAGTTATCGTTGTAATAATTGGCTTATTCAAAAAAATCGCCCTGAATGAAATTGTGCTTTTTTCCATTAGTATGATCGTATCAGTAATTCCAGAAGGCCTACCGGTTGTAATAACTATTACAATGGCTCTGGGTATTAATCAGATGGCGCGTAAAAACGCAATAGTAAGAAAATTAATAGCAGTAGAAACATTGGGCAGTTGCAATTATATATGTTCAGATAAGACTGGTACAATAACAGAGAATCAAATGACAGTTACAAGCGCCTTTGCTAATAATAAAGTTTACTCTTTCAGTGGTAGTGGTTACAGCCCGGAAGGTAACATTTATCATAAAGAAGCAGAAGTTACTGATGATCATGACTTGTATCAACTATTGATAACAGGGGTACTTTGTAATAGCACAGACTTATTTAGGGAGAATGGAGACTGGAAAATTGACGGTGACCCGACAGAAGCATCGCTAATTGCAGCTGCAATGAAATACGGTATAAAACCCGAATCTTGCCGCTGCGAATTTGAATTAATAGATGAAATACCGTTTAATTCGGCAAGACAATTCATGTCCAGCTTGTATAAGCACAATACCGGATACTATATATTCACCAAAGGCAGCCCGGAAAAAATATTAGAGTTTTCCAGTCAAGCAGAGAATCAAGCACTAAAAGATGAATATACAAAATTTGCAGATGCCGGATTAAGAGTACTGGGTTTTGCTTATAAGCCTCTATCCTACAATATAAAGCCTAACTTATTGGACTTAGAGTCAGAAACTATTAAAAATCTAAGCTTTTCCGGGTTTCAATGTATAATTGATCCACCAAAGCAAACAGTAGCTGAATCAATTGAAAGTACAGAAAAATCAAATATACACACTATAATGCTAACAGGTGACCATAAAATTACCGCACGTGCAATTGCAAAGCAAATAGGCTTACTTAAACCCGACAAACTCGTCATGACCGGTGCTGATATTGATAATAATGAAGATGATTATTTAGAAAAAAATATTGATAATGTTCAGGTATTTGCAAGGGTCTCACCTCATCATAAATTAAAAATCGTTAGCCTGTTACAAAAAAAGAGTAATATTGTTGCAGTAACCGGCGATGGTATCAATGATGCCCCTGCGCTTAAAAAAGCAAATATAGGTGTTGCAATGGGCAAAGCAGGAACCGATGTTGCTAAAGAAGCCTCAGATATAATTCTAAAAGATGATAATTTTTCTTCTATATACGATGCTGTTATTGTAGGCCGTACTATTTATGATAATATTCAAAAAGTTATTTTCTTTTTATTAGGGACAGCATGCGGCATGTCGCTGGTGATTTTAGCATCATTATTATTAAATTTGCCTTTGCCATTTTTGGCAACACAAGTATTATGGATTAACTTAGTAACAAATGGCATCCAAGACGTAGCTCTGGCATACGAACCCGGCGAAAAATTATTAAAAAAAGCCTCACCAAGAGATCCTAAAGAAAATATCATTAACGACTTTTTACTTAAAAGGCTTGTTGTCGTCGGTCTGGTAATAGGCATTGGAACCTTATTCGTATTCTGGTTTATGCTTAATCAGGGCAAATCACTTTTATATGCACGAACAGCAGCCAATGAATACCATGGTATTTTTCCAATTATTCCAGGTTTGGAATGCCAGATCGTTTAATGTATCCGTGTTTAAACTTGATGCATTTTCTAATCCGTTTTTATTAATAAGCTTATTTGTTTCTTTAATTGCAGAAATTTTAGCACTAAACTTGCCAGCATTTCAATATATTTTCCATACTACCGAGCTAGACGCACATACTTGGGGTATAAATATTCTGGTTGCCTCAAGTGTGATCTTATTCGTAGAGATCGACAAGTTTATCAGAAATGTCAAATAAATATTAAGAAATATGAATAGGTTTATCTAAAAGTTTAAATTTTTAGTGTTTTTAATTATCCTAATTTTGATTCTAAAGTTGTAGGAGTTTTATTATATTTTGCATACTCTACAATTAAATTATCCAAGCTGCAAATCAAGTTATTTTAAGTAAAAGCAACTATTTATACTTAAGATTTTTTTTACTTTTTTTGACTTCTAATACTTAAATTATATATTAAGAACTCTAAACTAAATCTATTAAATTTTAAAAAATGTAAATTTACTTAAAAAATCTGTTTAAAAATTTTTCAAACGTGGAATAAATATAATATAAGATATTTGTTAACGTATAAAAAAAATGATTTAATGTAAAATTTCTCCCGATATTTAGTTATTACAATTTTATTTCTTTCTCTCTTTTTTAACCTAATGAAATTCTTTACAGTTTCCCTACCCTACAATGTTTATTAAAAATTGAAAAAACTGGCAAGTAACGTATACAAAGTTTTATGATAAAAATAAAATACCGAACAATAATTTGATATAAATCTGTAACCAGCTATAGAAAGAAACTCTGGACATTTAAAAGGCTTAAATATTATAATTACCCATAACATAAAAAATAATACCAGCTTCTTCCAATCAAACAGCTACTTACTAAAAATTTATCTCTCAAATAAACTGAAAAACCTAAAATTTAACAGTAAAAATTTATTTTTCTCGTTAAGAAATGTAAATTAATCACAAAATTGTGTTTAAAATTTGCTAAAACGTGGAATATATAATTTAGGTTAAAAAATATACAGGGAGATAAAATTGAGAAAAGGAAGCGTATCAATTGATTTTGTGCTTATAAGCTGCCTTGTCTTCTTGGTAAGTATTGTCGCACTTGAAGGTTTTGGAGCTCAAATCTCTGCTTATTTTGGAAACAAGCAGGTTGACGCAACTTTTAACGAAAATCGACACAGATTTACCGAAGACCCAAAAACAGTATTAAGCAACACAGAAATTATTGTAGAGGGCGAAAAATATGTAGCTCCTACAGAAAAAGCTATATTAGAAGGCTTAAAAAACAATAAAATGATTGAAACCAGTGGCTCCTACGGTGATATAAAAGATCATATTACGGTCTTAAATATGTACGTAGACCAACTGGAAGAAGTTGTTAAAAAAAACACTGAAAATGAAAATGACATAAGCGATTTATTGTCAGCTATCAATAGCTATAAAGAGACAATAAACGAATATGTTGCAAAAGACGATTTGATTGTCACAGCAAATGATCCATTGTTAAAAGTTATAAACGACTTAAACGTTAGTCTTGAACTTTCTAAAGACGGTGAAATTGCTGTTGATCTAAGTGATGCTACTATAGAACTTTTAAATAAATTAGGCAACAAGCAAGATCTTAAAAAAGTTATTGAACAGTATGTTAATGACATTATCTCATTAGGCGAAAGCATTGAGTATAGAGTTGACAGCAGAAGACGTCACGAAATTAAAGCAATCTCTAAACGAATAGAAGAAGTTGCAGCAAAACCTGAAGATGTACCACCTCCTTATTCCGGTGGTGGACGCCGTGACGACGATGACGACGATGATGACGATGATGACGATGATGATGACTATACTCCACCGCCACCACCAGTGCCAGTACCTGTAGAAACCAATGAAACAAAAATTCTTATTAATGAATTAAAAAATATTTATAATGATACAGATTTAACAGATACTGAAAAAGAAGAAATTGCAAAGCAAGTCGATATTTATAGAGATGGTACATATTTTGATATATTACCTGATAGCTATAACACAGAAATTTTAGCTAACAATCTTGATATCGAAACTAACGCTCAGCAAAACAATAATGATGATAGTGATGATAACTACAGCTGGTTTGACTGGATCAGGGATTTAATTGACCAGCACCAAGAAAACTATAGTGGCGACTGGGACTGGAATAATGATGGTCCGCCTAGCCATCCGGGCGATTGGCATTGGAATAATGATGACGATGATAACAAGCCTGATCCCCCCTTCGGCGATTTCTTTAAATAATTAAGAATAAAATTAATCTTCCTGTATAAATTAATATTAAATAACCATATAAAAACCTCCAATATCTACTGTAAGTAGTTATGGAGGTTTTTTTTATGTAAATAACTGAAATCATACTTGCGAAAAAGCAAATGTGTAAATGCTAGTCCTAAAAGAGTACCGGGTACCTGCGTAAAAATGTACCACCTTTACCTTTAAATAAATATTAAAAAAATTTCGAGAATTATACTTCAAATCCTCCTTTAATTATAAACTCTTTAAGTAGGTTATGTATTTTTATATTTATTTTATAAGGTGGAATTTTTGACTTTTTTAACTTTTCAAAATAATCTTTTGCTTTGTTTTTATCTACAGAACTTTTTAAATCGTCAAAACGTCCAAACTCGTTTATATTATATTCATTTACGCCTGAATTCATTATGTTTCGAAGCTTAGTTTCATCTAATCCCAAAGCATTTGAAAGGCGATAAATTTGGTCATTTTTTGCTTCAAATTGATACCGGTTAATATAATCTCTTATGCTCTTACCGTCTTCTACTATAATATTACCGCTTTGAACATCATGGAGGAAAATATTTGCATATTTTTGTTCTTCTTGAGTTAGTATAGCAAATGACTTATGCAAATCATCCAATGTCTTTTGCATTTGTTCTTCATCGATATTTCCTTGTTGAAGATTTTTTAAATATTTTTCAAAACGAGAATTCATATAATTTGCATCAATAACACCTGTATCAATTTCGGTTAAATAGCCATCAACCTCAAATGGAACATCATCAAAGTCACCGGCTCTAGTGGCATTGAATAGTTCTTTATATCTAAGTGCCAAAATTAAATAGGTATTTTCATCAAGTTTCATATCTGCTATTGACGATGAATTCCATTTAAAGCCCTGAATTTTTGCAGCTTCTAAATAAGAGTTAAACTCTTTAAATAAGGATGCGAACTTTCCTCGTTCAGAAGTACCTTCCGGCAATTTTTCAAAGTTTTGAATTCCTGAAATATTAAACAGCTGGAAAATCTCCTCATATATTGAATTCATTTTATTCAAATTATATTCCAGTTTTTCGGCGAACAAACCTATAGGCTTATCACCTGAATACAATTTTACAGCCATCTCAATATTTTGTTCCATCGTATGAGGTTTTTTGTAATACCTAATTGTTCCAAAAGGTTTATCAGGACCAAACAAACGGTTAGTACGTGAAAATGCTTGAATAATATTTTCATATTGGAGTATTTTATCAATATATAATGTATTAATCCATTTAGAGTCAAAGCCTGTAAGCATTTGGTCGACTACAATTAATAAATCTATTTGCTTTTCAGGTGTATTTTCAATCCGTATATATGGCTCTTTGTGAGCAAGCCTCGCTGCAATATCTTTTTTGAACTTAGCATGATTAGGAATAGTAAAATTTTGCGCATACTTTTTATTGTAATCTTCAATTATTTCAATAAGCCCTTGCTCTTTGAATAGTGCGACTTTCATTCCTTTATATTCTTTAAAGCTACCGTCTTCATTACTTATGTTGGGGTGAAAAAGACAAGTGACTTTTAATTGAGGCATTGATTCTTTTAAAAGTCTATAATAATCAATTGCTTCGGGAATGCTGCTTGTCGCAAAAATTGCATGAAATTTGTTGTTATGGCTGAGTCTTACCCAATTTTCCATTATGTCTGTGATGACCATTTTTTGATGTTCAATTCTCTCATATTGAGACCTTGGCAATTTGTCTTCAATTCCTTTTAGATAACGCCCGCTATGATCAAAATACCCTGCCGTTTTAACCTGGGAGGCGTCCATATATTTGTAATATATCGCACTTTTTTTAGGGTCTTTGATTGCTTCTTCTTCGCTTCGGGCTTTTGCTTTTTCTAACGCTACGGCTCTTCTTAAATCTTTGTCTTTATAAGTTGAAACTTTATAAGGGTCAAATCCGAGGACATTTTTATCACGAATTCCGTCTGCTATGCTGTAGCGGTGTAATTCATCACCGAATACGGTTGTGGTTGTGTTCATTTTTCTTTGGTTTTCTTCATGAATCGGAGTTCCTGTAAAGCCAAAAAATATAGCCCCGGTAAAAGTATTCTTTATTGTTATTAGCATATCGCCGAAAGTTGACCTATGTGCTTCATCTACAATAAAAACTATTCTTTTTGAATTCATTAAGTCAATATCATGAGCGTTTAGTCCACCTTCTTCGTCTTTTATATTACTCATTTTTTGAATGGATGTAACAATCAAAGTATTTGCAGGGTCATGACTTTTTAATTTTGTAATCAAAACTCCTGTATTTTCGGTTGCCTGAACAGATTCATTGTCTTCAGCAAAAGCACGATATTCGTTTAGTGATTGTATTCCAAGCTCTATCCTGTCCATAAGGAAGATAACTTTATCTGCATCTTTTGAGTTGGCAATCAGTTGTGCAGATTTGAAACTTGTCATAGTCTTTCCTGAGCCTGTAGTGTGCCAGATATACCCACCCGGCAAGTTGTTTCCATCCCACTTTATTTTTGCTACTTTGTCAGAAATAGCATTTGCTGCATAGTATTGATAGCTGCGCATAACTTTAAGAACCCCGTCAGCGTTATCCGCAACGGTGTAGAATCCGATTAATTGATGTGCCATAGGAATTGATAGAAGTGAAGAGGCTATGCCTTTCCAGTCATTTATCGGTTCGTTATTAAAATCAGCCCAGTGGAAATAAAAATCTTTGTTGAATTTGCCGTCAGGTCCCGGGTTTGCAAAATATACGGTTTCATTCGGTTCCATAGCAACAAAAACCTGAATCAATGAAAATAAACCTGTAAATATTCCTTCACTGGCGTATTTTTCTATTTGATTGTGAGCCTGACTGACTGAAACGCCACTACGTTTTAATTCTATATGAACAACCGGCATACCATTGATTAAAAGCATTAAATCACCGCGCCGATCATTTAATACCTTTGATCTGCTTTTAAATTTAGGCTGTTGAACAATCTGATAACGGCTTTGTCCTGCGGCAATTTCTCTACGGTCGTATATTTTAAGGCTTATTTCTTTTCCAAAGTGCTGTTTGTCATCAGGATTATCACGAATAATGGCAACAGTTTTTCCGTTAATAAACCCATTAAGTTTTAAAGGGGTTCTTAAAGTTGTAATTTGCTCGATGATTTGTTGCATTTCCCCGTCTGTTAATGGAAAATCACTCAAACGGTCGATGCCTCTGTTATTATCAAAAAGAATATTTGCCCAATTTTTTATCAAATCTTCTTCAGTAGGATTTTTTAAAACATCTGTTTCCCAGCCTTTTTTTGAAAGCAGTTCAATCAGGGCTTCTTCAAAATGGGATTCTTTTTGAAATGTCATAGTGATTTGTACCTCTTATCGTAAAATATTAAAATTGCTATTCTAATTCTTCTGCTTTGAAAATAGTGTATCCTTCGTAATAGTAACTTGTATCAATGCCCTTCATATAGATTTCTCTATCGTTAATTTTATCTGTTAAAGCCTTTTTTAATAAATGTTTTATTTCAACATCTTTTATAGGACTTCTCTCCATAGCTAAAAGATAATCGTTTTTATCAACCGGGCTCCAATCTATTACCTGTCCCAGTTCTTTTTTTAGTATTACATCTAACCAAATTCTTGTACTACGTCCGTTGCCCTCACGAAACGGGTGCGCTGCATTCATTTCAACATATTTTTCTATTATCTCGTCATATGTTGATTGAGGCATTTCATCTATATGAATTAATGCTGCTTTTAAATACATAACCGGTGCAAATCTGAAATTACCCTTGGCAATATTGACATCACGTACTATACCTGCAAAATCATATATTTCCCCAAAAAGATATTTGTGAATTTCTGCCAGCGCAGAAAATTTTCCCGGCTCCAATTTGTCTAAAATTCCATACTCAAATAATTCTACAGCTTTTTTTTTGCTAATTTTTTCTTCAGTTCTTGCAAGTTCGGCAGGGTCGGTAATTCCAAATTTGTTTTTGAGAGCCATATTATTTACTCCTTCCTGTTAAAGTTTGAAAAAAATTATACAAACATTTTTTCGAGCATTGCTTTTTTTATGTTTAGCAATTTGTCGTATTTACGTTGATGAAGAGCAATAAGGTTATCTAGGTTTTTAAAAAAGTCTCCGATTTTTTGCTGTTCATTTTTATTAGGAATAACAATTGTAGTAGATTTAACTAACTCGCTGTTAAGATTGTTTACCACTCCACCTGCTGCTAATGATTTGTATTGCTTAAACATGTAATCTGAAGAAAGTAATTGCAAGAGATACTCTACATCAAAAAATTTCTTATCATCACGTATTAAGAGCCAACCGTCATGGATACACCCATCTATTAATAAAATATATGGCCTACCAAAACTCATTGAATTAGATAGTATTAAATCACCCTTTAATACTCGTCTCGAATTTTTTTCTCCATCAGCAATTATTTTTTCTTTAGTATTTGTTATATATCTTGAACCTACAGAAACATCCCCTATTTTAATCCAATTTATTCCATTTTCATCAATTGTTAGATAATTTTCAATTGGTCTTGGCGAGCCACCTCGTTGAATTAAAACACAATTGCCAAATTTTTTATGTTCCCAATCGTCAGTAAAGCCTTTAAACCTAATTTCTGGCACCTTGCTCCCGTTTTTTGGAAACATTTTTTCGAGCATTGCTTTTTTTATGTTTACCAGTTTGTCGTATTTACTTTGGTGGAGATTGATAAGGTTGTCTAAGTTGTCAAGTAATGCCGTTAGTTTAAGTTGTTCTTTTGTTGAAGGAAGAGTTATTTCCATTTTTGAAATCATTTCATATCTTACAGAGTCTACAGATGTTTTAGCTGTCATGGACATAACACGTTCATAAAAGTTATTAAAAAAAATATAATAAAAATATTTTCCGCTTATATCTTCTGTAAATGCAAACATTCTATATACACGTTGATGCAAGTCGTATTTTCCATTAACATAATGAAAAACTTTGCCTGTGCCGACTCCATCGCCAACTGTTAATACTGCTTCTTCGTCATATAAATATCTGTTGCTGCGTTCTATAATTGGAGAACGTACATAAAAAGGGTATATTCCGTCGTCGATTTTATCTTGAGTATTACTCTTTCCTGTCGAGATAGAACAAACATTTTCAATTTTACATTGTTCCCAATCACCAGTGAAACCTTTAAAGCGAATTTTAGGTTTTAAATTATTTTTCGACATAACACGCCCCTGCAAGCAATGCCTTGAACTCATTAAGACCTTGCATATCGAATTCATCACCTTCAAGTTCATCAATCAGAGAAGCCAACTTTACTTCTGTTTCTTGAATTTGCGATTCTACGTCCGAATATGTAGTTGCGTATTTTTCTGAAAGAGCTTGTATTTTTGTCGCTAAATAAACTATAATCGCGTTAGGAAGATTATTTATACTGAAAACAAACGGCTTAATCCATTTTTCTTCCAATAATTTCAAAACCTGTTCATCGGTTAGATTTTCAATAGTCTTCTTCGTTAAAAGATGCAACTCTGCCGCTTCTTTTTTAATCTGCTTATTCAACTCTTTGTTTTCTTCTATCAGGTTAGATACATGCACGATTTTTGTTTCGAAAGAGTCTTCAGCTCCTGTATATTTGGGTACTGTTTGCTTTGAAGCTTTAAATTCTGCCACGATTTCCTTTGCTTTTTTGGTAACTTCTTTGTTCACAAAAGCATCACCAGCTTCATTTAAAACGTTTGATTCTTTTTCTTCCTCAGAAAGTGAGTCGATAATTTCTCCGTATTCAGAAGAAATTTCTAAAAGCCTGTTTTCTTTGTCTTTTAGTTGGTTAAGTTTGTCTTTTAACAAGGTTTCTTGCACAAGTTCAAACGGAAGAACGTGTCCAACCCATCCATCTTGAACTTCTTGCTCTTTGCCGTTTTTTTTCTTAATTACCATATTAGGGTCGACCGTTTTAGTAACATTAAAGCCTTCTGTCTGTATGATTTCCAGGTCAACTGATACTTTTGTCCAGTCGTCATCAAGCAACTGATACGCTTCGTATTTATCTGTCAAAGGAATAGGTTCAAGCCTTTTAAATATATCATCACTAAGTATAACTTTTTCTTTTGACGTATTTATAGATTCCATTTCACTTAGCAATTCTTTTTTCAGGTAAGAATGAAAATCACCAAAAGATTTATTATAAAGCTCTATAAATTCTTTAACATTATGGTGTTCCCTAATTGCTTTTTTAACATCTTCTACTGCTACTTTAGAGTAATTGCTTGAAATATCAGCAAATAAATCTTTTCTCAAATCAGGCAACGCACTCCAAAATTCATGAAGCTCATCAATTTCAGTATTAGGAATACCGCCAAACATAGATGCATAAATGTCCCAAGTTTCTGCATTCTCAGATGAATCAACGTATCTTGGTATATTCAAATTGTATTCGTTGTTACGAATATCATCTCTTGTTACAACTTTAGAGTATTTATCGATGCCCTGTCTTGCAATAACTGTATCTGTAATCTTTTTTATATCCGAAGCTCTCAGTTTGTTATTTTTACCGACTTTAACAAAGCCTTTTGAAGCATCAACAATAAGAACATCTGTCTTTTCTCGTTTTTGCTTCAGCACCATAACAATTGTAGGAATTCCTGTACCAAAGAATATATTGGCAGGTAGTCCGATAATAGTGTCGATATGATTACCTTCAATAAGGTTTTTACGGATTTCACCTTCTTCACCGCCACGGAACAACACTCCATGAGGCAAAACAATTGTCATTATTCCATCTGGCTTGATATGGTACAAATCGTGAAGTAAAAATGCATAATCTGCCTTTGTTTTTGGAGCAAGTCCAAAACGAGAATAACGAGGATCAGTTTTTTTATTAGCCGGATCCCATGGTTGAGAGTATGGCGGATTAGAAACCACAGCATCTACATACAACGGGTCATAAGTCTTAACAGGATCATTCTCCTCAAAGAACGGCCAATCTTCCTCTAATGTATCGCCGTTGCGAGTTACAATATTATCAGGTAATATTCCGC
This sequence comes from Candidatus Gastranaerophilales bacterium, assembly GCA_028280605.1. Taxonomy (GTDB): domain Bacteria; phylum Cyanobacteriota; class Vampirovibrionia; order Gastranaerophilales; family JANQFW01; genus JANQFW01. Next base: position 6,440 of record JANQLL010000076.1, on the reverse strand, counting down.
GCATTACCAAGTTCATACGAGTAAGGTTATATGTATTTTCCTTTATTTCTTGTGCATAGTACTTGATGTTATTTTCATCATCAATGTGTTTGGCAACAGAATTACCGATGTTAATAAGCAAAGAACCTGAACCGCTTGTTGGGTCATAAATTTTGATTTCATTTTTCTCTTTAAGATGGTCAGCTACAATTTCCGACATTAAAAGAGAAACTTCATGAGGAGTATAAAATTCTCCGGCTTTTTTGCCTGCATTTGCAGCAAACATACTTATTAAGTATTCGTAGATAAAACCAATTACATCATAATCTTGTTTTTCATTCATTGGGATATCTTTTATGAGCTGAATAAGAGCACTGATAGATTTTGTTTGTGCACCAGAGCTATCACCAAGCTTACTTAATCCTGTTTGTAGCGTAGCAAAGATTTTTTCAAAAACTTTTTTGTGTGATGAGTTGATTAATCGACTAAAAGCAGATAATGCATCTCTAACATTTGATACATCAAATTCTTTTCCCAATTCAAGCCAAGTTGAAAAAAGGTCTTTATAAGAAATAAAATATCCGATATTACTTTGAATATATTTTACAGTTTCAGTATCATCTTCATTAAGTGCTTTTATATCTTCATTTGTAAAATCATTTTCTTTTAAAAATTTTACTTGTTTGTCTGATAAATATTTATAAAATATAAACCCTAAAATATAGTCTTTATATTCATTCGCCTCAATTTTGGAACGCATTTTATTTGCTGATTCCCAAATTTTTGTAGCAAGTTGTTGTTTATTCATAACATCCTCTTAAATTTAATGCAAATTCCATAAAAACCTTTTGACTTGATAATCTCACAAAGTGTCTAGTCTTATTTAAAGAAATAAATAAAAATGTAATTACCTCAAAATAAAAAGCGAAAAAACCGGTTTCTGCTGCTTGTCTCATTTTTTACTACCTTTTTTCAAGCTCTAATGAATTTTACAATTCCAATATGATTTTATTGTAAAAATATAGAAGATACAATAATAGACATGGTGCGAAATCCCATTTTTTCATCTTTTTAAAAATTTTTTTTTAAGAGAAATATTTACTATTCAGCCTTATAGCGAACTATTTTCATAAAATACCCCTACATCTTTGACAATAAGATCAGGATTATACTCTTTTAGTATTTCTTTGCTTAAACAACCCGAATATACGGCAATGGTTTTTATCCCCAATTCTTTCGCGGTCATTACATCCTCACCGGTATCTCCTATAAAAATATCACCAGGATAATATGAAACATTATTTTTAATTAGCTCTGACTTTGGTCCTTTCTGCTTGGTGACTAAAATTTTTTTAAAAAAGCTCTTTATATTATAATCCTCAAGCTGAGAATGCACTCTATCTTCAAATTGCCTTGCAGTAACTAAATAAAGGTCATACTTTTTTGATAAGCTCGCCAACACATTTTCTGTATATCCAAAAAGTATGTCTTGCTTTAGCCTGTGAGGCTCTTCTACTTTTTCCATCCAAGCTCTTTTAAATTTATGAATTTTCTCTTCAGGGTAATTAAACCACTTAGTAAGTATCTTCTTTTGGTTTATTCTTTGTCTTTTAATTTTCCAATATTCATCAAAGGAAAATTCCGACTCTGGGGCTAACTCTTGAAAAAGACTATGCAGCCTTATTCTTGGATCTATTAGAGTTCCATCTAAATCAAAAAATATATTCTTTAACATTTTTTATCTTCTCTTTTTTTAAAAAGTAAATATACTAACTCTAAAATACTTTTCAGATTATTAAATCTTGTTAAACGTGGTAAAATAAACTTTTCTCTAAAAAGATTAATCTTAAATTCAATTTGTGAGTAGTATAAAATACTACCTTAGATTATTTGTTGACATACTGTCTAAAACATTAAGCTCTTCCTTGATTTGTTTCAAAGTTGTTAACTTTGGCTCACTGTCCATGGCTCTTAGCCATAAAAGACCATCTGGTAAAGGATTAATATTCTTTTTACCTGTTAAATATTGATTATGAACAATAATATCTTTTATAATTTTGGGCATATTTAAACCAGCCTCAGCAAAAAACTGAACTGTGGTGAAAAACCTGGATATGTTTATTTCTGTAGGATTAGGTATACCTTTTTTATCATAAGTCATATCAACCCCATAAATACCATTAGGCACTTTACTGACAGCTTTTATAGCCTTTATGGCAATTTCATCAACTAAAGCAGAAGAACAAGTTTCCCCAACTTTAGTTACTCCGGTAACACCTGAAGGACTTAAAGAACTGTGAGTCCAAGAATTTCTTTTGCGAGTTTGAGCAACAACAAGTTCTCCATTATGCCATATAGAAAGCCAAGTTACAGATTTTGCTGTAAGCATTTCTGCTGCAATAAAGTCCCCCCAACCGTTTTTTTTAGATATCCACTCACAAGCTTCAGCAAAGTCATTAGTAGGCAACGATCCTTTACCTCCACCACCTATAGACATTGATCGCAGCCATATTTTTCCGTTTTCATCGCCCAGTTCTTCAAATGAACGTTTTAGGTCATCTTCATTATTTATAACTATGTTCTCAGGAACTGTTATTCCTGCTGCTTTAAATTTTTGCCAAGACTTATATTTATAAACACAAGTATCAATAGTTTCATAGTCAGGCACAAGCATTTTAACGCCTATTTCTTCTATTTCTTTTTGAAATTTTAAAGCAACAGCAACTTCCATGTCATGCTGAAAATGTAACATATCCGGCTTTTCTGCATTTAAAATCCTTAATAAATTTTCTTTATAATCAGGGCTTGTAGAATGAGGTATAAGATACTTTCTATGCGCCTTGCAAAGTGATAATTCATACATATCAGAGCCAAGGCCTATTATGGTGTCACTTGGATCTTTAAGTAAGCAATTTATTACACCGTTAGATTGAGCACTACCTGCTCCTGTTATAACTATTTTAGCCATATACTTTATTCCCCTTTTAATCTCTTAATCTCTGCTACACTGCCTTTTTAAAAAATTTTTTATACTAAATACTAAACCTTAACTAAAAATATTTTAAAATTGTATATTGAGTTTAAATACCCAGAAATGTTTAGTCAATAATAGATAAAGGTAGTTTTCATGTACTAAACAGATTTAATCAATTTGTGGCTTTTAAATAATTTAAAAACTGTATTTCTCTTAAAGATTAAGCAATATAGTTATACAGGTCCTCAATTAAACTTAAATTTTTGCAGACATCTTTTCAAACTAGTCAGTAGGGTTATAGTTTGAAACTTTGTTTTATAAAAAACTAAAGATACTAGCTTAAAAATACTTTTCAGATTATTCAATTGTGTTAAATCTAATAAAATAAACAAAACTCAGAAAAGAGTAATCTGAAATTTAATTCCAAACCAGAATAATAACATCCTGCTTATAAAAAACAAATATTAAATGTCTTTTTTAAAAAATTTTAGTAAATTACAGAGTTGTGGATTTATTTAATTTAAAGGTTTAAGTTTATGTTATTTAATTCATTTGAGTATTTGATTTTCTTTTTACCTGTTGTTTTCATAGTTTTCTTTTTGCTTAATAGGTTTAAACTAACTGTTATAGCAAAAATTTGGCTTGTTTTAGCGTCACTGTTTTTCTACTCTTGGTGGAATGTCAGTTATCTGCCAATAATATTAGCTTCTCTCGCTACTAACTACTCAATCGCCCAATTTCTGCTGAGGATAAATGAAGAAATAAAATATTTAAGAAAATTTTTGCTTATTTTGGGAATTGTTTTTAATCTTTCTCTATTAGGTTATTTTAAATACGCTGATTTTTTTATTTCTAACGTAAATGCTTTGTTTAAAGAAGATATAAATTTATTAAACCTGGTTTTGCCACTTGCGATAAGCTTTTTTACATTTCAACAAATAGCGTTTGTAGTAGAATCTTATAAAAAAGAAATAAAAGAATATAATTTTTTAAACTATATGCTTTTTGTATGTTTCTTTCCCCAGCTTATAGCCGGTCCTATTGTCCATCATAAAGAAATGATGCCACAATTTGCAAAGTTAAAGAATTCTATTATTAACAATAAAAACATCTCTATAGGTATCTTTATCTTTTGCATAGGGTTATTTAAAAAAGTTATAATAGCAGATTCGCTTTCTCCTGTAGTCGGTAAAGGTTTTGATGAAGTTGTATACCTTGGCTTTGTTGAAGCCTGGTTAGTCAGCTTAGCTTATACTTTTCAGTTGTATTTTGATTTTTCCGGTTATACAGATATGGCGCTGGGTACGGCAAAATTATTTAATATAAGCCTCCCAATAAACTTTAATAGCCCCTATAAAGCTATAGATATACAAGATTTTTGGCGAAGGTGGCATATAACACTGTCCAGGTTTCTTAAAGAGTATTTATATATACCTTTGGGTGGAAATAAAAAAGGAGAAGCAAGAACTTATATAAACTTGTTCTTAACTTTTTTAACAGGGGGATTATGGCACGGAGCTTCTTGGATGTTTGTATTTTGGGGTGCTTTGCATGGTTTAGCGCTTGTAATTAACAGACTCTGGAAGAAGCTTAATATAGAAATGCATAAATATATCGCTACTTTTATAACCTTTATGTTTGTTAGTACTTGCTGGGTATTTTTTAGAGCTACAACAATAGATGATGCTATTAAAATTCTAAAAGGGATGTTCGGGTTTAACGGATTTACTGTTCATCATCCTGCTGTAGTATCAACTTTTGATCATATTAAAATGGATCCGGCGATTTTATCTTTGATATTGGCATGTTTTGCTATTGTATGGCTATATAAAAACACTAATGAGTTAAGCTATAAGTTCCAACCTAATTTTAAAACAGCGCTGGCTTCTGCCATTATACTTTTTGTCGCTATTATAAACTTGAATAAGATTTCAGAGTTTTTATATTTTCAGTTTTAATTAAAGGAAGAATAATATGAATTTATATAATAAGTGGTTAATACAGCTCTCAGCTTTAGTTACCGTACTTATATCTATAGTAGTTTTAATTAATTACATTGTTGATCCTATGTTTTGCTTTTCTCATACTAATATTTTTAATGAAAAAATGTATGTTATAGATGAAAGGCAACAAAAGACCAATGATTTATATTTTTCCGGGGGAAATTATGAAGCTTTGATTATTGGTAGCAGTAGAAGCGCTAATATTAATCCGACATCATTATTGCCGTTAAAAGCTTTTAATTATGCTTGTAAGTCTATGCAATTTGATGAGTATTATGAATATATTGAATTTGCTAAGAAAATTAACGGGAAAGACTTTAAGTATCTGGTAATTGGACTTGATTTTTTCTCAACAAACAAAACTGTAAAAAGTTTAAAATTACAAAAGATCGATAATATTAACGAGCCTTCTTTTTATTTTAATAAAACCCGGGATATTTTTCATAAAATTAAAACAATAATAAGCTATGACTGTCTTGTGTGGTCAATAAAGAATCTTTTTCTTAATATTGCGGGCATTGCACCACCTGAAGCTTATCTGCTAAGAAAAAATAAGGACAAATTAGTCCAAAACTGGAAAGAGGGCATGACTGAACACAAACTTAACTGGCAGTTGAATTTGTACGGTAACTTGACATACGGCAACTATGAATATGACAACACTATTAAGGACCAACTTAAAAAAATTGTAAGATCCAACCCGAATACAAAGATCATTGTGTTTACCACACCTGTTTCCAAGCCTTTGCTTGAGCTTTTAAAAAAGAGAAATCTTATGGAGTATTATTTTAACTGGTTGGCTGATATAACTTCCGTATTTGGTAATGTTTACCACTTTATGGATACTAATGAGTTTACTGTCAGCTATAATAAACATTTTTTAGATGCTCATCATATAAATCCCAAATATTCTGATGCTATAGCTAATGTAATATTGAACAAACCACATAAGAATAAAAAAATTGGAAGGATTATTAATACTAAGAGTCTGAATTCATATATAAAACAACAAAAATGGCAATGATAAACTTCCCTTTGGTGGCAGTCGCCACCTCTTATAACTCACCTTGAGCCAATGACTGGCTTTAGGTGTACACTTCAATTATAGCTTTCTTTCAGCGTTACTGATGGACTTTGCTTAGCGCTTTTTCTGCGGGTGGCAGTCGCCACTTCTATTACTCACATTGAGTCATTGATTGGCTTAAGCTGTACGCAACGATTTTCGACTAAATTCTTTATTATTGGTGGAGTTTGTTTCGTGCTTTTCTTTTGGATAATGGACACATATAAAAATAGCAATGACAAAATCTCCTCTTAACTTCAATATAAAGAGCTTATCATTGCTATTTTTTTTATAATAGTGTTTTAATACCCTAATAATGAGGCTTTTTCTTGTTCAATTCTTCTTTTTTGCTGTTATTTATATCTGTTATATTATCATTTATCGCATTATTTTCATCATTAAGCGTATCTTCTATTTTATT
>JANQLL010000071.1 GCA_028280605.1 Candidatus Gastranaerophilales bacterium | reverse complement strand
TTGGCAAAGCGACGCAGCAGGACAATTTTATTGCGCAATCTGTAATACAGGATTGATGCGTACTTGTCGTTATCCTTTTGGCATGTGTCTTCAGTTTTTTTGCTTTGGTTTTCCAATCAATTAACCCTTTATTTTTTAATCCAAATTTTATCTTGTATTATTTTTATTAATTTTATATATATTATAGCAGTTTGAAAAAAATATTTCACGCTATATTTTGGATTATCAGAAAAAAAGGTTATTTTCTTCATAATTTGTTACATTTATTAAATAAATATTATTTAAATAAAGTATGCTGATCCGGGATCGTTACTTTTTTTTGTTCTAGTGTTTAAATAATATTCTTCAGTTACACCATTTTCAAATTCAGCGATTTAACATTAATCGATATTTAATTTTTGGAAGATATATGACCTTGCCTGAGAAGGTATAATATTTTCGCAACTGTTCCAAATAGAGCTTAAATGTTTGATACGTGAACCGCTATCAATGTTTTCGTAGAGACAATAACCTTTAGCACCGCAATGCCTTGACGCAATTGCCTCATTAAATCTGAAATAACCGCAATTTAAGCACGTCTTAAGTACAAAGCCATGCTTTTTAAGCTTTTCTATAATTTCTTCCATCGCATAGTCAACTCTTGTTTGCTTGCCAGAGGTGAGTTTTTTATCTTTGAATAAGAAAACCACCTGTGAATTATTGTTATATTGAACAATTTCCAGTTTGCAAGGAATCTCGTTTTGACCGTTTGTTACTGTTGTTTCTACAAAATATCTTTCTGCATCATTATCATTATTATTTTTTAAAGCCAGGTTACTTTTTCCTTTGGTTTCAAGCTCACCGGCTTTTTCATGATTAAAACCAACTAACACTGAGAATAGATAAATAAACGGTGTATAAAAAGCTAGTGAAAATATAGATTTTATACCCACTTTAAGTATGCCCGCCGTAAGCAACGCAGATAAGCTTTTTATAAGAACTAATACGATTAATATGTATAAGATTTTATCTGAAATAATATTACTGAATAATATATCGTAATTGTGTGATACGTATACCAGAAAGCTGAGCATCAATAACTTCAACATTGTTCCGGGAGCTATCATAGAAAGTGTCAGTTCTTTTAATTTTAAATTGTTATTAAACAGCAACAACGGCAAGTTATTTCTGAATGTAACGAAACGCTTTAGCCTTCTGTTATAAAGAGTTCTTGCTACATCCAAAATATCTTCGTTAAAGAACTTATATACTGCTACTCTTGAAGAGAAAATTACATTAATTCCGTTATCTAAGAGCTTTAAAGAGTAAAAATATTCTTCAAAATCTTGCTCTTTTCTATTAAATTTAATTTTTTCAAGGACTTCTTGTCTTATGGCAAACACCGGGGCATCAATAATATTGCCTAGTTTTAGGTGTGTACGACCTAAATTAATTAATCTTGTGCCGGAGAAATAGTTTAAATATTCAAACTTGGAAAATATATTTGGTGAGTAATTTAAAGGTTGAACATCGCCTATTACAACCGGTGTATCGAACAGGATAGAGTTAACTTTGCATAGAAAATCTTTTTCTGTTATTGTGTCAGCGTCAACAACTACAAAAGAGTTGCTATTTTCACAAGACATGATTCTTTCCAGCAGCCAGACTACTGCTTTAAATTTACCTACAGGCTGAGTAGATGTATTAATTCTCCAAATTCGTGTGCCGCCAACTATCTCTAAATATTTAGCACTGCCGTCACTGCAATTGTCGAGTATTACGTTTATAATATATCTGTCTTGGTTATAATCTTGTTTTTTTAACGAGTCAATAAGCTGTACTATAGTGTTTTCGTTATTGTGCGCATAGACTATTACATTTATATTTTGCTCTGGACGCCCCGGAACATTGGCTTTGTGTATATCATAAAATTTGCCCTTATGTGCGTTATTTAAAATATAAAGCTCATTTGCAATGTAATAGACTAAACTTACAAACAAAGATATAGATACAAAATTATATATAATATCGACTAAATTCATTACCTGACATTACCCCCAAGGTATTCTTCTATTAAAATAACAGATTATATATTATTTTTACCATAAATATAGTCATTTATTAAAATTTTTTTAACATATTTTTTCATATCTTAAAAGTATTAAAAGTATTTTTAAGATATGAAACTAAAAAAAAAATGCAGTATCTGGTACTGCATGAGTAAGAGTTTCGAGCTATGAGGTATAGTTTTATCTTCTCATCAAAATACTTTAGATTAATTTTTTGTGTATCAGGCTATTTTTATTGGCTTTGCCTGTATTGTATAATCTGAAAAGTATTATTGAGTGAGTATAGATAATCAGATTTTTTTTAATCACACTAGAATAAAATGTCCTGATAAAAAAAATTTCCCTGCCATGATAAAAAAAATTCTGAAAATCCATTGTGTTGTTTATTTAATAACAAAAAAATAATTAAATAATATATAGCCTTTTAATCTTTTTGTACAAAAATGCAACTTTATAATTTGTAATAAAAAATTTTAATAAAAATATTATGGTTGGACATTATAATGAGGAAAATTTGAGCAATTTGTGCCAAAATAATTATATTATTAGTTTAAAAATTTTTAAGGGCAGAAATGAAAAGAATATTAATAATTTTATTATTGTTTTTGGCAATTAATGCTCAAGTACTGGCTAAAGGTCTGAGCTTGCTACATATCAGCGATGTACACCTTGATATGAACGTAAATGATAATCCAAAGTTTTCGCGGCTTTACAGTTATTCGCAAGAGATCTTGAAAAAGGCAGTAAAGCAAATAAATAGCCACGAACATACTGATCTTATAATATTTTCAGGGGATATGATTAACACGCCAAGCCCCAAAAAACTCGATAGGTTTATCGAAATTACTAATCAATTAAAATATCCATGGTATTGGGTATTTGGCAATCACGATATTGCTATTGCCGGTGAGTTAACTAAAAGCAAATATTTATCTGTTTTAAATGAAAGCAATGAGCATATTAAGCCCGAGAAACCCTATTATTCGTTTTTGCCGAACGATGAAATAAAAGTAATTGTGCTTGATGGAGTCATTGACGAAAAGATTACTGCAAATGGTAAGCTACCTAAAGAACAGCTTGATTGGCTTAAAGAAGAATTAACAGAGCCGGATATTAAATTATTTATTGTCACATGCCATTTTCCCGTATTAGAACCCTTTAAAAGCAAATCACACAGGATTTTAAATCAGCAAGACTTGCTAAAAGTACTGACTGATTCTGATAAAAAGATATTGTTCCTAAGCGGACATTATCACGCTACCAAGGTTAAAATGTACAAAAATGTTATAAACGTCAGTACGCCGGCACTTGTTGAATATCCGCTTAGTTATAGACGCCTTAATATTGATATTGGCGATAAAATTAAAATTATATCTAAGTTAATACCGGTTAAAATTGAAAATCTGCAAGAATTAAGCAAGGAAAGAAGCTCTTCTTACCTGTTAAACTACGGAAAAGAGCATGATCGAAACTTTACAATTATTCTCGATTAATGGCTAATTTTTTCATTTTTAACATATACTCCCTAAAGTTGAATACCATATTAATTGAGTTTAAGGGAGTTTGACTTTAAAATCAATTTTAACCAATTAATATACTGCTCATTAATTAAATTTTAGATTACTCTTTTCAGAGGATAGGTTATTTTATTAGATTTAACAGAATTGAATAATCTGAAAAGTATTTTTGAGTTAGTATATAAGCTAGGCATACGATCATTTTGAATAGTATGCTTTCAGTAATATCTTTAAAAATCAAGAATAAGTGAACTATCAATGAATTTAATAGACAGGTTTGCTAATTTTAATAAGCTAACAAATGAACATCCGCTAATTAAATTTATATTTGCTCTGATTGCTATAGTAATTAGCTTTGTTACTGAATCTATACTTGTATATTTGGTTATTTTTTTAATAATGACTTTATTACTAATTTTTAAGGCAAAAATTCCAGTTATAGACTATATAAAATATACTTTTATATCAAAATATTTTCTGGTAATAACACTGATGGCTTTGTTATTTCAAATTGTTGAACAACCAACATATTGTCTTTGGAGTTTGAGTTTATGTGAACAAAAAATAGGAATAACATATTCCTCTTTAATATTGGTAATTAATTTATTTTTTAAGGCTTTAGCGTCAGTTTCTTGCATATATTTTCTTGTTTTAACTACTCCAATTTCTGATATTATATTTTCTTTTAAGATACTTAAATGTCCGAATATTGCCATAGAGAAAATGCTTTATATATATAGATTTGTATTTATTATTTCTAATAACGCAAAGCAAATATGTGAATCCCAAAAAGCTAGAGGCAGCCCTGATGGGTTAATGAATTTTTTAAACTCGATTAATTATTTTTTTTCAAATTTATTCCTTTTTTCAATTAAAAGGTTCAAAGACTTTATTTGCTCATATAAATTGAAGTCTACAAGCAAGCAATTTGCAAATTTTGAAAAAAATTATACAGTTTGCAAAAAAAATATAATCTATTTTGTATTACTCGAATTCTTAATCATAAGTATATTTATTATTATCCATTTTTTGTAAAAAGAATTAAGTGTGAACCAGAATAAATAGTTATAAAGGTTCCGGCATGAGTAACAAAATAATTGAGCTGAAAAATTTGTCATTTGTTTATCATAATAAAAATATAATAGATAATATATCTGCTGATTTCTACAGGAGCGAGATTTCTGCCATCGTAGGCAGTAACGGTACAGGTAAGTCTACGCTTTGTTTTAATATAATTGGTTTGCTTAGGCCAACAAGCGGAGAAATTCATTTTAATGGTAAAAAAATAGTTTATAAAAAAAATTATTTAGACAAAATAAGAAAACAAATTGGTTTTGTAATGCAAAATCCAGATACACAAATATTTTGTTCCTATGTAAAGCAAGAAATTGCGTTTAGTTTGGCAAATTTAAATTTGGATAAGGCAGAAATTGACGTTAAAACTGATAAAGCGCTAGACTTGCTAGAAATTTTACATCTAAAAAATCTTCCGGCACACTATTTGAGCTACGGTGAAAAAAAATGTGTTGCAATAGCATCGGCAATTGCAATGGATCACGAGCTTCTTATATTAGACGAGCCAACAGAATTTTTAGATTTATATCATAAAAGTTTAGTGCTTAATATTTTAGATGATTTAAAAAAGAAAGGGACAAGTATTATAATTTCAACAAATAACTATGACTTTGCCTGCAAATACTCAGATAATGTTTTACATATAGAGTGATTATTCTTCTTTGAACTACCATTTTTTTGAGTTATTCATTATAATTATAAAAACCTAAAATAAATTTAAGGTTAGCTAAAAAATTATGAAAAAAATACTTTTTACAGTCCTTTTGACAATCTATTCATTTTCTACACCTTGCAGGCTTCTAGCGCAAGAGCGCCAAGGTGATATTAAAGAAATATCTTCGTCTGTGGAATACAAGGAAGACTTAAAAAAGTTAAAAATTTTAAGAAAAAAAACAGAGAATCTTTTGAAATCATTAAGTGATATAGATGATGATGTTGACTATGCAAAGCATCAAGAAGAGCTGTACCTCTCTAGTATCTTGGAAAATATTTCATTAAGTTACTTTAATGACGGGAATTTTACAAAAGCTAACAAAATATTGAATCAAGCTAAACATAATGTACTGGAAACTTATATTAAAACTAAACCCTCAAGTATGGTTGAAGCCCGAACATTATGGCTTGACAGAGGTACAATTGTAAATGTGAAGTCTAAAGAGCAAATGTCTGAGCTTTTCAGTAAGATTGCTGATATTGGTATCAACATTGTCTATCTGGAAACTATTAATGCTGGATTCTCGATATATCCAAGCCAAATCACAGAACAAAACCCACTGACAATTAACAGAGATCCTTTAAGGTGGGCTGTTGAAGAAGCCCATAAGCGAAATATTCAACTACATGCCTGGGTCTGGGTATTTGCGGTCGGAAATACCCGGCATAATAAAATAATTTCTAAACCAGACAGCTACAAGGGACCTTTACTTTCAAGATATCCGTATCTTGCACTAAAAGATTATAATGGTCACTTACTACAGAAAAAACAGCATGAATATTGGCTAGACCCGGCAAATCCAATGTCGCAAAAAATCCTTTTAAAATTATTTACGGAAATTGTAAAAAATTACGATGTAGACGGATTACAATTGGATTACATACGTTATCCTTTCCAGTCACGTAAAAGCACTGTTGGTTATACAATAGAAAATGTGAAAAAATTTAAGCAGCGAACCGGGAAGAATTTATTAAGCCTCAAAGACAAAACAATCTGGAATAAGTGGAAAGCTATGCATGTTTCAAATTTCGTATGTAGTGTTTCCAAGGAGTTAAGGGCCTTAAAGCCAAATATAAAAATTTCTGCAGCTGTGTTTGTTAATTCCGGAGAAAAAAGAATGAAAACCATCCAGCAGGACTGGCAAACCTGGATTGAAAATGGTTGGATAGATATTTTAAATCCTATGATTTATTCCTACAATACTGACAAATTAATAAAAGATTTGGAATATTTAAACAAAACTGTTTCCGGAAAAGTTTTGATTTATCCCGGCATTGCAGTCAAAAATCTTAATGATGAAGCCATACTTGACCAAATAGACACCATTAAAGATATGGGGCTGATTGGAAGCACGTTATTTGCCATGGCTCATCTTACGCCACACAAGTCTAAAGTCCTTGCCTTAGGTCCGTATAAAAATAAAAATGTATTAATACCAAATGAAAATATTTATCATTCAGTAAATTTAATTTTAGATGATTATATCCAAAAGTTGACGATATTAAAGAAAAATAGTAAATATACTTTTAATGTTAACAGGTTAGTAAATTATGCTAAATACATAAAGTTATACATCAATAATACAAACAAGCCTTCTGTATCAAAAGTCGATTATTGTATAACTTTGATAAGAAGACTTGAATTACTTACATCTTCTCATCTACCACTAGAAATTAAGTCAGATAACATTTTGGTAGATTTATTATGTAATTATTTAAAACAAGCTAACTTGTTATTACTTTATGAGAAACATAAACTGAATGTTAACAGAAAGTAAGTTCTTTCAACACATTGTTCTTAATTGTTAAAATCAAATTCATCACTCTAAGAGGGCTTCTAGTATTGATGCATTTTTGTTAGCAAGTGTGTTTTCTCTAATTCTTGCTTTGTGTATGTAAGTTCTTAATGCTTCTCTAATAAGTTCGCTTCTTGATCTTTGCTCGTTATCAGCAATTTGATCAATCATGTTTAAAAATTCTTCAGGCATTGAAATTAGTACTCTAGCCATTATAAAGCAACCTCCATTTGTTAAAATTGTGCATTGTATATTTAATTTTTATGTTATCCCTAAAATTTCAACCTAATATGCTTAATTATATTACGATTACAACATCTTTATATTGAGATAAAAACAATCAGGTATTAATTATTGCTATTTTTTGTATATAAATTATGTTAGTTTTAATATTTCTTAATTTATCGCCTCCTTTTTTTTATGTGCTTTTTAAATTTTGTTGTTTTTTTTTATTCTTATATATATAAAGTAAGGTGCATTATATAAATTGCTAAACAATTTATATACATACCATATAATGTTACAATAATACATTTTAAACAATATATAGTCAAGCTAACCAATTAGGCAAAATGTATTATTTTTTTAAAAAAATATAAAAATTAATATTTTATACATTCTTAAAATAGTCTAAGCAAGCTAGTTTTAAGCATTATAAAGAGTTAATTTATAATAATTAATTTTTATATACTTACATTATAATACAAAATAAGAAAATAATAAAAATAAAAAGAAAAATTTAATTATTTGTAAATATCTCTAGTACCTTCTTCAATTCTTTTTAAATCTTTAAGCAACAATTCTTTTTGTTTTGAATCTTGCAAATCAGATATAAATCTATTGATTAATTGATTACCTTTTAGCTTTGTGTTTTCTCCAGCATAATCAATAAGATATTCTTTAAATGTTAAAATTGCATTAGGTTGACAGAATAATTGAATTAAGCCCGGCTTTGCAAGATCCATAAAGTCTTTGCCCACTCTGCCCACTCTGTAGCAGCTAGTGCAAAAACTTGGCAGATAACCATCTGTTGCAAGCTCGAGTATTACCTCATCTAGCGACCTGGTGTCACCTACTAAAAACTGTTCAGTTGCTTTTTCTTCTGAATATCCGCCCGGATTTGTTTTTGATCCGGCACTAATTTGTGAAATTCCCAATTCTAAAAGTTCTCTTCTAAATTCTGCCCTTTCTCTTGTAGAAAGAATAATGCCTGTATATGGCACAGCAAGCCTTAAAACTGCGATAATCTTTTTAAAATTTTCATCAGTTATAGCATTAGGTGGTGCACTCGCAATATCTGAACCTTCTGCAGGCTCAATTCTTGGAATAGAGATTGTATGTGGGCCAACCCCATAAGTCTTTTCTAGATATTGTGAATGCATTAGCAATGCCAATACTTCAAATCTAAAATCTGCAAGCCCAAAAAGTGCGCCCACACCTACATCTTGCAATCCACCTTCTAAAGCTCTTGACATTGTTTCTAAACGCCATTCATAATTTGCTTTTAGGCCATGAGGATGCATTTCTTTGTATATCTCAGGATGGTATGTTTCTTGAAAAGACTGGTATGTACCTATTCCAAAGGTTGATAATCTTTGAAATTCTTCAACAGATAATGGTGCAATATTTATGTTGAGTCTTCTGACTTCTCCATTCATCAATTTTTGTTCATAAATTTTATTTATTAATTCTTCAACATAGTCCAAATTACATTGCGAAGTATCTTCACCAGCTACCAATAAAATTCTTTTATGCCCTGTTTGTAGAATGTTTCTGGTCTCACTAATGGCTTCATCAGTTGTTAATTTTTTTCTTTTGATCGATTTATTATCAAATCTAAAGCCACAGTACAAACAATTATTTGTGCAATAATTACTCAAATATAATGGCGCAAATAAGACTATTCTGCTGCCGTATATCTTTTCTTTTAATAATTTGGCTATTTTATATAATTTATTTAAATTCTCTTTATCTTCAATATTTAATAATATCGCAGCTTCTTTTAATGAGATACCCTTTAAAGCTAGAGCATTATTCAAAATTTCATCAATTTCAGCTTGACTAGCCTTTTGATCAAGTAATTCATTGATTTGATTTTCATTAATAATTGCATTTGCCATTGTTATACCTCAATTCAAGTATTTTGCACTATATCTAACCATTTCTCATAATGATTTTGTTTATTTATGGATAATTTTCAAATCAAAAATGTTACAAATTTTAGAGTTCAAGTTATTATCAACAATTAAGCATTCTATCTGCGGCAAAAGGTATTTAGTGTGCAGCACTGACGGAATTATTATATCAGGCTTCATTTTTATAATTTCATCAGGTGTGTAAATTTTAATATTTTCTATTTTTTTACCTGATTTGGCAGGGTCTTTATCTATTATTCCTATTATATTTATTTTATTTTTTAAAATTTTAACCACATTCTTTGCAAAAGTGCCAGCCCCCCACAAACAAACTTTTTTACCTGTATGCTCATTAATAAAATTTTCCAGTTCATATTTTTTTGAAGAATTTAAATAATATTTTTCTAGATCACTGTAATTTACCAAATCATTTAATAATTTATCAAAGTGGAATTGCGAATTATAATTTAGAACATCGATGTTAGCTGTTAACTTCATCAGGCCTGCATTAGTAAAAGAATAATGTTTAAATGCAAGCAACCTGATCATCGGGTTATTCATTAAATCAAATAGCAGATCCAAGCCAAATTTTTTATGAGCAATTGATTTTGCATTTATTGCTAACATTGCGAGATTAAATGGTATTAAAGCCGTCTCTTGAGCAATGCTTGATTTTTGCTCGGATGTAAATATTTTCAAATACTCTTCAACAGAGCTTATGTTAAGATAATTTTTGTATAGCTGACTAAATTCATATACAGAGCGAGTTTGAGTGAGAATATTATCACCACTGGTGTTAGCCTCGTTATTTCTGATTCTAAACTTGGTTAATTTGTCTTGTATTATGTAAATATCGTATTTTAAACATAACTTTACCCAAAAATCCAGGTCTGAAAGCTGAGCAAAGCGGCTATCATACAAACCAATTTCTTTGTGTATTGACTTTTTAATCATCACAGACGGATGACATAAGCAATTGCCATAATAAAAGAAATAATTAAGCCATTGTTCTTTTGTTCTGTTTTTCTGATTAAATATCTTAGAATAAAAATGCGTATTTTCTTTTATTTTGTTGTTATCTTCATCAATAACATCCACCAACGTAAAAACAGCTGCGATATACGAATTAGATTCGAGATATTCAACTTGTTTTTCGAGCTTCTCAGGGCTAAAAGCATCATCAGAATTTAAAATAGCTATATATTTACCTTTGGCAATATTAATTGCTATGTTTGTGTTTTCAAACTGACCTTTATTATAGTTATTTTCGATTAATTGTATTCTGTCATCTTTAAATTTCTTAATTTCTGCAACTGTATTATCAGAAGAATTATCATCAACAATAATAATTTCAAAATCTTGCAATGTTTGTGACAAAACACTATTTAGCGTATAGCTTATATATTTTTCGTGGTTATAAGCTGCTATTATAACGCTAACCTTTGGCATGTTGCTTCCCTTACTGAAATAAATCTGTTTTAACCTTAAACGCTAAATTGTTCTCTTGCTTATAATTCTCTATAAAACTCATCACATATTTAGGCTGAAGCAAAGTTAAGATTATTATATCAGGTTTTAAGTTTTTTATTTCTTCACTATGATAAATTTTATAGTTACCAATTTTTGTTCCGGCTTTTTCTTTATTGTTATCAATAAAACCGATTATGTTTTTAAATTCTTTAACCAAATCTGTTTTCACAAATTCTTCTGCCAAAAGCCCTGCACCGTAAAAGCATATATTTTTATCAGCATTATCATTTGCAAAATTTATAATTTTATTTTCAACAGATTCGTCATTCAAGATGTTGTCAATAGGAAAAAGAGGGTTATTTAAAACCGATACAATATCATAATCAAAAGAATCTTCACCAAAATATTCCTTAAAGGCCTCAGTTACTTTCGGCATTTGATCATTATAAACTTTATCAGTTGTTTTATTTGGGTACAAATCTAAGATTTTATTATAAGTATCTATTATGTTATCAATATTATCTTCTATATAAAATTTTTTAACAAATTTATAGTAAGCATTTTTAGATAGTGTGCATCTAAACTCTTTATTGTCTATTAATAAAGATAATTTATCAAGCCATTCATTTTCTGATTTGGCTAACATGCCATCCTCTCCATCAGTAATACAATTAGAGTAAGAATCAACCGGTGATGCTATTGTAGGCACTGCTAACATTGCAGATTCAAATATTTTCAATTCGCTTTTTCCCTCATTAAATGGATTATCAAGCTCAAGCGGTGCAATGTTAATATCCATTTTGGAAAGATAGACTATCATCTTTATGTATGGCATAAATTGATATTTTATAACTTGATTTCCCAGACCTTTAAATCTATTGGTTATATCAAGCTCACCTATTATATGCAATTGTACGTCAGGATATTTGTTTAAGATTTTGACCAGTGCACCTTGTGCTTGTTCAAAGTCTTTTTCATGGGTTTTTGTTCCACTAAAATAGCCTATTTTTAGAATATCTTTATTTTTTTTATCTCTATCAATAAACATTTCAGCTGTTTGATGTTGACCAATATTAATTGTATTAGGAATAACAAAGGTATTTATTCCCATTTTTTTTATTTTTTCAGCCAGATATTTTGTTGTGGTAATAGCAAAATCACATTTTTTAATGACATTGTTCATTCCTTTAATCCGGTTGACATTTTGTTTATGTTCTTCTGGTGAGTAGGAACGAAAAGCATCAATATAATCAATTATTTGCTCATCAAAAACCAAGTCATCTACATCAAAGATGACTGGTATTCCTGCATGATTAGCCTTTTCTATTAAAAAATTAGTTTCTTGGGTATCATTAGCTCGAAAAATGACTATTATATCCGAGTCTAGTATTTTACAAACAGTTTGTTCACTTATTGTACTGATAATATCACAAAGTATACCTTTATAAATAAGACCTTCTACAATATTATACACTCTGTATCGTGTTGATTCATTGTAGCAACCCGGATAGAATGCTATTTTTTTTATAGTCACATTTATTGTCCTATACTACGGTCTTAGTCGTGATATATCTCTTTTCTTCTTAAGTTCATCATTCTTTGTATCCGGTTGTTTAAAATTCTCTTTTTTCATATCAAATGACATTTTAGAATTTAGCTTTTTTAGCTCCATAAGGGTTTCTTGCTTAAGTGTTATGCTGTCTTGCAACTTTCTGATTATGTTTAGACCAACAATTGCAAGACTAAATACACCTGCCATTGTTCCAATCTCCAAAGCTTCGCACATAGTTATTCACCTATAAATCTAACTAACTTGATATTATAAATTTATCAGAAATTTCAAAAATTTCAAACCCATATTTTCTATATTAGTGATTTTTTTACTTATTTCAGGTACACCGCATTTTATCCCAAATAGTCTATACAAAGGTATCCTTCATCAGGATTTAAGTTTAGTTATTTAAAAAAATTTGAATATATGGAAATTTTTATAACAACTCTTCATATAGCTTATTCAACTCAGCGATTATGATAGATATATCAAATTTGGCCTTTGCTATTTCATATCCATTTTTCCCCATTTTTTCTCTTAATTCTTTATCATTTGCTAATATATCTATTTTTTCAGCTAAAGCTCTATAATCACCAGGCTCAATTAAATACCCATTGAGTCCATTTTCAACAGCTTCAGGAGTACCACCTGCCGGCGTAGTTATTACAGGCAGACCATAAGACATAGCCTCTAATACTGACATAGGTAAACCTTCGTTATAAGACGGTAGTATATATATATCAGCATCTTGGTATGCGTTATCTACATCTTCACCACTGATCCAACCGCCTACTTTCAGTTTATCATTCAGGTTATTTTTATTGATCAAAGCTTGAATTTCATCTATTTCTCCATCACCAAATAACGTGATTTCGATCTTATTACATTTTAGATTTTTTGCAGCTTCAACAATATCATAAGTACCTTTTCTTTGACCTAAACGCCCCATAAATAATACTTTTATCGTTTCATCTTGCTTTGTTTTTAAAAACTTTAAAGTTAATGGATTATATAAAACTCTTACGTTATTATTATGTGATTTTTCCGATAAGTCTTTATGCCATTGCTTTGATAGTGCAAGAACAATATCTGATTGAGTAAAAATATTATTAACTATTTTTTTTACAATATCAGATGATTTAGAATAAAATATATTAAACTCTGCGCCATGTACATGAAAAATTGTTTTCTTTTTAAATAACTTCGCTAGATAAAATATTATTGCTTTTCTTAGAAAACTACCTTTAGTTGCTGTATGTATATGTACTATTTTTATATTTTTATTTGAAATTTTGAATATAAATATCGTTAAAAATTTTAGAAAATAGTACAACTTTGCAAATAAACTACCTTCTACATAAGAAGGTAGAAATTCAGCTTCATTTAATCCATTATTCAAGTGTAAATTAATTACAGATGTTATTCCACCTTGACCCAAAGGTCCAATTATTAATATTTGTTTATTTTTCATTGACTATACTAGCTCCTATTATTACTGGAAAATAATTTTTTATTATAAAAGTAGAATGTAAAAATATATTATTGCATACTCTTTTAAAATAAATTTAAAGAGGTATTATAAAATACCTCTTTAACAAGCTACCTATATAAAATTAGCTCCAGTTAGCAACTAATTCATTCATTATATCAATATTATCTTTTACATCTTGAACACTATTTATACCTTGCTCACTACTATATGAAATTACATTATTAATAATATCATTAATATTCAATGTGCTATTATCAGATAATACTATTTGCTCTATTGCACCAGCTGCTGAGGTTGCAGATTCAATAACAATAGTATCGTTAGTAGTTGATTGGCTATAGTCAATGAATAAATTATCAAAATCATCTATATAAAAAGCAATTTCTTCTTTTTCGATATCTGCGCCAAAACGAATAGAATCAAAACCAGCATCTTCATTTATAGTATCTTGACCATTATCAATAAAGAAAATATATTCATCATCGTTTAATCCACCTCGTAATGTATCATTACCTGTATCACCATACAAAGTATCATCTCCTGTATATGCATGTATTAAATCATTATCAGCACCTCCAAAAATCAGGTCATTTCCTGGACCACTTTCTAATTGATCATTACCAAATCCACCGTATAACAAATCATTTCCGCTACCAGCTAATAAAATATCATTACCATAATTGCCATATAATTCATCATCATCTATTCCTGATCTTAATAAGTCATTTCCATCACCTCCATATAACTTATCAGCACCTTCAAACCCAATCAATGTATCGTCGCCACTTTCACCATATAAAGTATCATCTCCTGTATATGCATGTATTAAATCATTATCAGCACCTCCAAAAATCAGGTCATTTCCTGGACCACTTTCTAGTTGATCATTACCAAATCCGCCGTATAACAAATCATTTCCATAGCCTGCTAATAAAGTATCATTTCCATAATCGCCATATAATTCATCATCACCTATTCCAGACTTTAATAAATCATTTCCATCGCCACCATCTAAAGTGTCATTTCCATCGCCACCATCTAAAGTGTCATTTCCATCGCCACCATATAGTAGATCGTTACCAAGATAGGAGTAAATAAAGTCTTCTCCAGCCCCCCCCAAAATTAGATCATTTCCAGGTCCACTTTCAAATGTATCATTACCAAATCCACCTATTAATAAATCATTTCCATAACCAGCTAAGAATGCATCATTACCAAATCCACCTATTAATAAATCATCGCCTGAACCAGACATTAATGAATCATCACCAATGCCTCCATATAATAAATCATTTCCATCATCACCATATAAAATGCCATTTCCAATTGTGACTTTAATAGTCTGTGCATTAACTTGAATCATACTTTTCTCCTATCTGTCTAATTATATTTTTTATAGTATAAAAAACTACTAATTAAATCAACTTAAAAATATTATTATTTTAAATAATATTTTTACTTTTTTATTCCTTCTTTTATGTAAAATAATTTCATTACTAAGTAATCAATAATATTAATAACTAATAAATTGATAGCTGCAAAATAAACACCAAATTTAGGCAGAAATATAAAATTTAAAAATATTATGAGTATTAATTGGATAGTTTTTGATAGCATAATATTAAAAGATTTACCTATACTTAATAAAGTGTTTTCTAGCGGAGAAATCATTACCTTTAAAATAGCCGTTAATAAAAGTATTTGAAAAATCAAACCTGATTCTGAATAAATATTTCCGTATACTACTACAGGCAAAAATTTTAAAAAGGGTACTGAAATTACAAGGACTAAGCATAAAGGTAAAAGAATAGAATTTAATTTTTTATTAAAGGGGAAAATATCTTCTTGGTTTAATGAGGAAATCTTAGGTAAAATAGTTCTATTCAATGCTATAACAATTATCAGAAAAATTGATTGCAATTGAACAGCTGAGTTATAAAAACCTACTTTATCGCAGTTATACCAAAATGGAATCATTAATATATTAATATTTGCTAATAAAGCCGTACTTAAAGAAGACGGTATAATCCATTTATGATAGCTAAATATTTCTTTAAGTATGACTTTATCCTGTTTTATGTTAACGGTTGCCTTGAAAAATTTTAGAAACTTGGGAACAAAAAAAACAGTTATTATTAATGGGACACAAAATACATATAAAACATTTTCTAAAGTTAAATTAGTAGTGAAATATAAAATTAAAACAAGAAAAAATATTAATACATTTCTTGTTATTGAAATTAGTGCTCTTTTATTAAATCGTTGAACTGCTTGATAATAAGCATATTGTAATAATAAAAAAGATTCACCAAGAAATAACACATTAATTATTAATATAAATTTAATTAACTCTGGTTTATTTAATAATATAGTAAAAAAATATTTTGCAAAAAATATAATCAAGACGCATGTCAAGAATGAAATTATACATTTTGACGTTAAATAATATCCAAACAAATTACTTACTTTATTTCTATGTTTGCTTGTAAATATTATAGTTGTATCGTTAGTTTTAAAGTCAAATATAGTTACCAGTGTTATACTTAATGCAAAAATATATGAATAAATGCCATAATCTGTTGGTGGTAGTTGTCTTGTTATTAGCAATAGAACTATAAAATTAAGTCCTTTTGTAGCAAATATTTCAAATAGATTTATTAAAATATTTTTGAAAAGAGTAGAGTTAAAAAAGGAAAGTAATCTAATATTAAAATTTATTTGATAATTATCATTTAATGATCTGTCTTTTATTTGCATAAAATAATCCCATCAGTAAAATATATAAAAGGAAAAAAGAAGGTTTTGAAAATGATCTATCATGTATACCAGATATAAATGCTAAAATCATTATCATATGAACCGCAAGATAAAAATCCTTATTAAAATTGTTCGCATATAAATAGTTTTTAAATGAACTAATTAGTGTTTTTACAAAAGGCACTATATATATAGCTAAGCCAGTCAGTCCAATGTATAAAATTAATTCAAGAAAAGAGGAATGAGGATGATTAAGCCACGATTTCACAGGATATATTCTCCAGTATACATAATCATAATAAACATCAAGACCTGAACCAAAGAATAAATATTTATAGCTACTAGTTAATTCAGCTAATGTATATTCCCATATTGGTCCTCTAAAACTAATTGTATTTATATATTCTGTATAATAAAGCAGATAAAAAGTTGCAAGAAATGCCAATATACTTACACTAAGTAAGTTGATGAGATATATAATTTTATTTTTAGATATAAACCATTTGTAGTAAAGTGTGCCGATTGTAAAAAAAAGTAATGCTGAACGTGAGTACGACACAATTAAAGCCCAAACAAATAAGACTAAAACTAAATTTCTAACTTTTTCATTTTTGAATATATATTTTTTTATAGGTAAATAAAATATTATAATTATCCCCATGTACATTCCAAAAAATATAAAATGAGGAAATAAACCTCTACCATGCCAAACATAATTACTTCCCACACCTAAATATCCCCAAAAACCCCGCCCATCATAAAAATGAGAAGACATCCACATTGGTAAAATGGAGCCATCACCGATAAATGATTGAAGTATTGCAAATATTGCTTGTAGTATAGCCGTATAGATTAGTACTTTAGAGCAGTCAAGTAGATTAACGATTTTAGATCTTAAAAAGTATATAACTATATAATAAAAAGCTAATATTTCTAAATATTTCATGCAATATATTATTCCGTATTTAGAGGCAGACATTAATCCACTTATAATGAAAATAATGGCTAAAAGAAAAAACCATTTATCTAATTTCGTTAATAAATTAACAGTTTGCCTTTTGAATAATAAATTATAAATCATTATAAAAATACATTGAAATATCATTAAATCGTATAGATATATTGTAAGGTAATCTATATTAAGAAAAGCGTCAACTGGTATGTCTATACGCTTTTGAATTGTTAAAGTAACTAATGCAAAATAAAAACAATGATCTTGCTTAATAAAAAAGTATACAGTAAGCGTGACTAATATCACAAGCACTAAAAGTAGCCATACAGGAACTTTTATAATCAAAGCGCCGATTAAAAAAGCTGCTATAAGCAAATAGGCATTGATATTTAAATATTTTTTAAATTCTAAAACATTAACATTTAACATTTATACAGCATTTTCCATTCTGTCTTTTGACTGTTCATAGTCAACTTCAAGCACTGAATTTTCTTCCCTTACAATTGTGCCCAGGAAGCATATTTCAGTCGTTTTTATAATTTTTGCAATTCTTTTTAAAATTGAATATGTAACTTTATAATTAATAAATAAAACAATAGCATCCGAATATTTAGATATAATTGAAAACTCAGGAGCTATATTGGCTGAAGCAGTATCTATTAATACCCAGTCAAAGGAATCTTTTAATGTGTTTATTATTTTCTCAAAAGATGTTGTTCCAAAATATTCAAATGATGATTCAACTGGATTTTGGTTGCTCATTAAATAAATATTATCTTCAGTTTCAGATAATAATTTTATAAGATCGTAATTATTAATATCAGTATTATGCCTTAATTTTTCTTCAGTTTTTATGATAATCTCAGATAGATCCGGGTTATTTTTTGCAAGCTTAATATTTTTGTATAAACCGGGCGCACTTATATCTGTATCTACTATTACTACTGAATGCCCTAATTTTTTTAAATTTAAAGCTAAATTATATAAAGATTTTTTACAGTTTCTCTTGGGATAAGTAGATGTAAACGTAATAACACTAGCTTTTTTCTTATAAGATTTTACAAGAAAATTGCTCATAAGATTTTTAAAAGCAAATTCTGTCATAGAGTTGCTGGATTCTCGAGTATTTTTAATCCAAGGAATAACTCCTAATATTGAAGATTGAGTGATTTGAGCTATATCTTGCACATCTTCACAAGTATCTCCAACTACAGTTTTAAATAAAGACGCACTAACTCCTAAAGTACCACCTAAAACCATTGCCAAAAATAAAATATGTTTTTCAGAAGGAAAAGATTTGTTTAGAGGTAAGCTAGGAGGTTCTATAATAGTAGCATTACTTACAACTTCAGCTTCTTTTAATTTAGCTTCTATTTGTTTTACACGAAGCCTGTCATATGCAAGACTATAATTTTTTTCTTCTTGTAACATTTTACTTAAAATATAAGCTTTTTCAGGTAAATTCCTCTGTTTTTCTTCTATCGTTAAAATAGCTTTTTCTACAGTCTTACGCTCAGACTTTAACCCCATAAGATCAGCATGATAATTAACAAAGTTTTCTACAAGTTTACTTCTTACATCATCATAAATATTGATATTTACGTTTCCATTTTGCTTTCCTATAGTATTAAGTATGTGTTCTTTAATTTGAAAATTAATTTCTTTTATTTTTTCATCTAAAGCAACTATTTTAGGATTTGTTTTTGCCAATCTAACAGATTCGAAAGCGTGCTCTTGCTTAAGATCATTTAATTGTTTCTTTAAGGTTAGTAAATTTTCATTGCTTGAACCGAGGGCAACAGCATTTAGCGCTTCTTTTACATTCAATGATAATTTATCCTCTAAGTCTGCTATTCTTTTTTCGGTATTACTTATTTCAGCATTTAGATCTTCCAATTCTGAAGAAAATTTATATTTTTGGCGCACAAGCTCTGCAGACTCATTGTCGATGCTCATTGCCATATTATTTAATTTATAATTTTTTATTTCTTTTCTTATATTATTAAGCTTATTACCAATTTCAAGAATTTTTGAATCTATAAAAACTCTTGATTGAGTTTCAATCTTTTTATTCATTTCAAGATTCAAATTTTGATAAATATTTAATGTGTCGTTCAAGAATTCACGAGATTTAACTGGATCATCCCATTCAAAAGATATATAAATAATATCTGTGGTTAATAAATTTTTTGCCTTAATGATTTTTCCAAGTTTCAGTTCGCCATTTTTATCTGTTTTTAATAAAGCAGGATATTTTTTTTCGATATTAGTTGCTAATATTTTCTTTAATTTATCAGATTTTAATATCTCTATTTCTGTTAATAATGGATTACTTGCTACTGTAATAGGTCTAAAGGAGCTTCGGGCCCTATAGCTTGTAACAAATTCAGAGCTTTTTAAATCTTTAATTAATATTTTTGCACTTGATTTATATGCTGGCTTATAAAAAAAGATTAAATAAATAACAGACCAGCTTATTATTATTAAAGTAATTGCGAGGATAAGCATCTTATCCTTTTTTACATTTTTTACAAATCTATTCTCAATAAGTTCATTTAAATTCATGTCTCTACCCTTTTAATATATAAAATATAGCTATTCTTATCTTATTTGCCAATGACTTGATATCTATGAGGATCAAACATTAGACCCCAATTGTTGTAAGTATTAGCAAAAGTATTAAATGGATTAATCACCCTTGCAATATAATCAAACATTTTTCCGATTAATGGTCGCGGTTTTTCTGGTACATAAACAATATCGTTAGGTAATAACATAACATCATTACTCAGCGGATTTACAATTTTACTTACCAACTTACCTGATGAATCAGCCCTACATATATAAATCTTTTTAGGCGCATAAGCTGAATCCGTTAAATATCCACCTGCTGCTGTTATTGCAGAGTTTAAATTTAAAGAAACAGAAGCGTCTAACTTTATAAGTCCAGGGCTATTTACATATCCAAAGACTTTTACGGGTACATTTTTAGGTGAAAAAGTTGCACCAACGTATTTTTTGTACTTTTCCTCATTTAAGGCAAACGGAGTTGGAAGCTTTGGCACATGCACCGTATCGCCCTCCATAAGATATACATCTTTAAAAGCTTTTTTATTATCCAACAAGTCGAGAAGATTAATATTCTTAACTTCATTGTTTATTGACCTAATTTGTATGTTTTCAATATCAGCATCATATGTTAATCCTCCAGCTGCTACCAAAATATTCGTTAATAGTGGTGTTTTTCTTTTAACTAAAATTTCACTATTTGAACTTATATTTGTATTTGTATCAGTTTCTATTTCAAAACTACCCGGATTTATCACATTGCCATTCACATAAACTATAAAAGAACGATTTTTATTCAATTTAACAGATACTTGTGGATTATTAAGATAGAATCTATATTTTTTAGTTAAAATAAGCCTTAGTTCATCTATGCTTAATCCTGAAACTTTAAATGATCCCAAAGGGAAAATATTTATTTTTCCATCAGGTTGAACCTTGATATTTTCTTGCTTGTATTCTGGTGATTCATGTAAATCTATACTAATGACGTCATTTGGGCCTAATAAATATTCTTGTGCTTCAATAGTATAGCTAATTCCATCTTTTAATATTGTTTTATTTTTTAAATTATCACTTATAGAATAACAAGGATTTATTAATGATAGTGATAATAAACAAGTTAAAAATAAAATATTAATATTGTGTTTGTAGATCATTATAACCTCTTTTAATTAATTTTAAAAAAATATTTCATTTGTGTATTTATTTTAATAATTATTAAAATAATATAAATATAGATAAAAGTAAAAAAAATTCAGACTTTTGTTAATAAATTTAAATAAAAAATTATACAGACTTTCTTACAAGCTTTTTATTTAAAATTTCTACAAAAATCATAATTAAAAATTTCAAATTTGTATAAAAGTATCTTCTCCACATCCTCGTAGGTTCTTGCATTAGTCTATAGAACCATTCCATTCCATGCATCTGCATCCATAATGGTGCTCTCTTTACTTTTCCTGCAATAACATCAAAACTTCCACCTACACCCATTAGAAAAGGGACATTCATAGTGTCTACATACTTATTTAAAAAGTATTCTTTTTTAGGAGATCCCATTGCAACAAATAATATATCAGCCTTTGATTGCTTTATATCGTGCGCAATTCCTTCTTCTTCATCATCAGAAAAGTATCCGTTTCTATATCCGGCTACTTCCAGCTGAGGATATTTATTTGTATAAATAGATACCACTTTACTTACAACTTCTTCTTCAGCACCTAAAAAGAATATTCTGTATGCTTTTTGGGTGGAATACTTTATTAAATTTTCCATCAAATCTATGCCGGCAACTCTTTCAGGAATTTTAATTCCCAAAAGCTTTGCTCCTAAAATTATCCCGGCTCCATCAACATTAATAATTTTGCAGGAATTTATTATATTTCTAAGTTCATTATTTTCTTGCGCATAAACAAGCTTTGCTACATTTACAACAACGTGCTGAACAATTTCTCTCTTTTTTATTACGTCGGATATTCTTTCTAAGGTTTCATCCATTGTTAACAAATCAATATCTACATTAAAAAAGCTGATTCTCTTGTTCATCTGGCGAGACACTCCGTTTTTTCAAGATTCTCACCCAGAAGAATATAATTAAAGTCATTGTTAGACCACTTAACTTGATCCAAAGCATTTCTTGTATCAATTACTAATTTATTTCTTACAATTTTGGCCAACTGCTCAGGGTCAATATACTTAAATTCGGTATGATCAACTGCTACTACTATGCAATCGCAATTTTCGAAAGCATCTTTAAAGTTTGAAAGCTCATATTTATAATTTCGAACATGAGGATCATAAATAAAAATATTATAGTCACTATTCTTTTTTAAATTTTCTATAATTCTCTCAGAAGGAGCTTCCCTGCAGTCATCTACATCAGCTTTATATGTAACACCTAATATTGTAATTTTGGGCTTTTCTATCACTGACAGATGCTTTTGAATTAAAGAACACACATACTCGGGCATATAATCATTAACTTGCCGTGCTTGATTTATTAGTTTTGCAAGAGAGCTAAACTTTTCAACAATAAACCAAGGGTCGACAGAAATACAATGACCTCCGACTCCAGGACCGGGATTATGAATATTTACCCTTGGATGCAAGTTTGCCAGCTTTATTACCTCCCAGCAATTAATACCTAATTCTCCAGATATTTGAGCTAATTCGTTAGCAAGAGCAATATTAACATCCCTATACGTATTTTCCATTACTTTTACCATTTCTGCAGTAGTTGCATCGGTAAGATAAATAGGACCTTCTACAAATGTTTTATATATCTTTTCTGCTCTCTTTGCGGATTCTTCGTTAATTCCACCTATAATTCTTGGATTATTAATTAATTCATAAATGATTTTTCCAGGTAAAACTCGTTCTGGACAATGCGCTATAAATAAATCTTTACCAATTTCCAGGTTTGATTTTTCTAAAATAGGCACCAAGGTATCTCTTGTTGTTCCTGGTGGAGATGTTGATTCTAAAATAATAAGATCACCTTTTTTAAGCATAGGAAGAATTGCTTGCGCAGCATGTTCAATGTAAGTAAGGTCAGCTTTTTTATCTTCATTTATAGGTGTTGGAACAGAAATTATATAAACATCTGACTCTTGCGGTGATGCATAAGCCTTTAAATTGCCAGAGTTAACAGCTGCCTGAACCAATGTTCTCAATCCCGGCTCTTCCACGTGAGAATTTCCGCTGTTTATCACCTCAACAACTTTTGACGACACATCATACCCATTTACAATATACCCGTTTGATGCGAGTATGCTTGAGGTGGGTAAACCTATATATCCAAGTCCAATTACACATATTTTCACGACTTCTTTCCTCCAATTTTGAAAAATATTATATAAATTAATAATAAATAACAATTAAAATAATTTTAAATTTTGTTTACAAATTTTATTTTCTTTAATAAAATCTACTATCCTTTTTGAAGCCAATCCGTCTCCGTAAGGGTTTATAGACTTAGACATTTTATTGTAAACTTCTTGATTGGTTAAGAGTTCTTGCACTGAATCAATTATTTTATTTTTATCTGTGCCTACAAGCTTTACAGTGCCATGTTTAACGGCCTCCGGGCGTTCGGTTTCCTCTCTTAAAACTAAAACAGGCTTGCCTAACGAAGGTGCTTCTTCCTGAATTCCTCCAGAATCGGTAATTATTAAATAAGAACTTTGCATTAACAGTGCAAAAGGTGCATAGTCAAGGGGCTCTATTAGATGTATTCGTTCTTGTCCATCAAGTTTTTCATATACAACTTTTCTCACCACTGGATTTAAATGTACAGGAAAAACAACTTGGACTTCAGGGTTATTATGTACAACGTCGAGAATAGCCTCACATACATTTTCTAATGGTTTTCCAAAGTTTTCTCTTCTATGTGAAGTTAATAATATAGTTTTCAAGTTATTATCTAAGCCCAAGTGATTAAACTTGTCTTTATGATTTTCAACAGTATATAATAATGAATCTATAACCGTATTGCCTGTAACCAGAATACTTTCTTCCTTAGCCCCTGAATTTAAAAGATTTATCTTTGACCCTTCTGTGGGAGCAAAGTAAAATGAGGAAATTGCATCTGTAACAACCCTGTTGATTTCTTCGGGAAAGGGATAATATTTATCAAAAGTCCTAAGCCCGGCCTCAACATGTCCAACCGGTATTTTTGCATAAAATGCCGATAAACTAGCAGCAAGCGTAGTTGTTGTATCACCATGCACCAGTACAAGGTCAGGTTTGACTTCTTCATATACATCTTTCATTCGAAGAAGTATATTAGATGTTAGTGACCATAAATCCTGATTATCTTTCATAATATTTAAGTCATAATCAGGTTCAATCTTAAACAGACTGAGTACTTGGTCCAACATCTGTCTGTGTTGAGCTGTTATACACACATATGACTCTATAGAATCATTATTTTTTTCCAACTCCTTAACTAACGGAGCCATTTTTATTGCTTCCGGCCTTGTTCCTATTACCGTTAATGTTTTAATTTTAGCCATAAATTCCTTCCTTATATGAAAATATATTAATTTATTTCTTTTGCTTGTTAGTATAAAGCTTGTAAGTATAAATACAGATTAATGCAAAAGATGCACCGCCTATATCAGCTAGCCAATCCATAACATCACAACTTCTTCGAACATTGAACTCTTGAATTTTTTCCGAAATTGCCGCAATAAGTCCTATTGAAAGGATATATACAAAATTCAAGTAACCAAAAAATTTTATATTATTTTTTGTGATCATGTTAAAATATATAATCACTAAAAAGGATAATGCAAAAAATGTTATAAAATGATAAACTTTATCCATCCCAGCATCAACTTGAATATCAACAAAAGATAATAATATTACCACAATAAAGAGTAAAACTATAAAAAATAACATAAAATGCTTAAAATTCATCATATTCCACCAAAAATTTGTCGTTCATATAAAATATTTGCAGCTCTTTCGATTATAAAAAATCATTATTTATCATATTAAACTATATAGATTTACTAATATTGATAATAATTTAAAAAAAAATAAATTGCGAGAAAGGAAATAAAATAAATTTATAAATTTTACATTTTGTCAAAAACTAAAATTGCCTTTTACATCTCTATTCATAAATTTATTAAACTTAATCTTAATCTTACTATTTCAAAAAAATAATGCAATTTCTTTTTTTAAACTGTTGTTGCTTCCAATGCCTCATACCACTCCATTTGTATAACAGCATCACCTAAATAAATTAAAATTTCAGATAGCCGGATGCTTAAAAAAGCCTTATTATATTAATCAAAACACCTTTACATATATTAATAATTTATTATCATTCTTAAGTTTTAGGCTGTTTATTAAGCCTTTTACCTTGTTATACGCTACGTTTTATTTTATTTTTTTAAATTTTAAATTAAATATAATTATAAAAAAGATAATAATTAACATCCTCAAACTTAAGTATAATTGACAAAAAATATTTATATGACAAAAAGTAACAAAACATTCAAATATACTTAAGATATACAAATAAAAAACCGATTAACTTAATATACAGCTCATCGATAAAATTAAAGAATTCCAGAGCTGGTATACAGGGGTAGTTAAACGGAACGAGACAGAATGGTTGCAGTAAACACATCAACTTTTTACTATATAAGAAAATATTTACTTGGTAATGATCCCATTATCAGGAAAAAACTCAAGCAAACAGAAAAAAAAGATAATGTTACCAATATCAACGGCACTTCAAATGTTAGCAAACCTAACGACATTGAAGGAGAAATTTCTCTTGCAGACATTATACAAGCACTAAATGTTGCTAACCCATCCAACAGATTGGCCATATTAAAGCTTTTTAATCACGAAGATATGGTAAAACTGTTGCATTTAATGGAAAAAAATGATTTATTATTAGGTCTTAAATTTTTTGACAGAAAATCTTTATTAAAATTTGTAATGCATCTACCCAAAGAACAGTTGGTAAAAATGTTAAAGGTCTTTTATACCAATGAAGAAATTTTAAAATTTATGTCAATAAAAGCAGTAAGTGAATTTCTAGGCAGCTCAAAAATAAAACCAACTGCATTATTCAAAGCGTTTGAAGAACTTCCTGTAGATATGCTCGCTAAAATTTTAGAAGGAGCAACCTGGGAAAAGGTTGGTAATAAATCTAAAAATAATTTGTTAAAAAAGCTTTATCAACTCCCTCAAGAATTGATAGTAGAAGGCATGCGCTCTTTACCTCATCAAGAACGACTCGAAATTGTATCAAAATTAGTTGATAAAGACGAAAGTTTATTAATGGAATTCCAGAAAAAAGACCTAATGAGACCAATCTTCAACTGGCAAAAAACAAGAATTATTGAATCAATGCAAGTTCT
This sequence comes from Candidatus Gastranaerophilales bacterium, assembly GCA_028280605.1. Lineage (GTDB taxonomy): Bacteria > Cyanobacteriota > Vampirovibrionia > Gastranaerophilales > JANQFW01 > JANQFW01. The sequence continues at coordinate 336 of JANQLL010000071.1, read as the reverse complement.
TGACGATAAACTTATTATTGATATGCTCTCCAAATTGCCTCAAAATCACTTATCAAAAGTGTTAACCTTACTCGATCCGGAAAAATTTGTTCAAGCATTGGTTAACTTCCATTCTAATCTACTTTTATCCTTAGCAGCATAAGTAAGTAATAGAAATTCTTTTTACTATCTATTTATAAAAAGCAGCTGACTATTATCAGCCAGCTGCTTTAGTATGTATGTCAATCAAATTAATTTTTTATACTGCTCATCAATTAAATTTCAGATTACTCTTTTCAGAGAATAGTTTATTTTATTAACTTTAACTCGATTTAATAATCTGAAAAGTATTTTAGT
>JANQLL010000223.1 GCA_028280605.1 Candidatus Gastranaerophilales bacterium | reverse complement strand
AATCACTTTATAAAGCTAAAAAAACTTTCCAACAAAAAAATTTAAGGATAAAAATCAATGGCAATAAAGCTTTACGTCAAGCTGCTGCATAATCCCTGTTAATAAAAATAATGAAACAAAAAAATTAAATTTTATCTCATAAAATTAAATTTTACTTTGGGCGCAACTTGGGCGCAAAACAAAAAAATAGCTTAAGAGTAAATCCCCAAAATAAAAGCCCCGAACCGGTTAGGCTCTGGGCTTTTATTGGTGGAGACGGAGAGATTCGAACTCTCGTCCAAAACGAATGCCAGTAGGCATCTACGAGTGTAGGTTACTAATTCATCTTATTCAGGCCAAGTTAATAACCACAACTTAAAACCTAAACCAGACAGTTTAAAGCCATATCGGGCCTTGAGAGTGATCTTTGATCGGCTTACTCTCAACTAAACCGACCGCACCTGGTTAAAATTGACCAAGTAACTTCACCAGTGTAAGCTACTTGATGAGCAACTAGACTAAGCAGCTACTGCTACTGGTCTGAAAGCGTTGCTAGCGTCAATCACGTTGTCGCCGTTTATTGTTTGTTTGCTCGTTGATAACGGAGAACAGCACTCCGACTCGCAACCTGACTCACATCAACGCCCTGTCAAATCCAAAACGTCCCCATGATAGTCAGTATGATTTTTTAAGTTTTTAAAATACCGAAGGTCGGATTTGAACCGACACGGGTGTGACCCCGGTTGATTTTGAGTCAACTGCGTCTACCATTTCGCCACTTCGGCATATTAGCATTTTTATTTTAGCAAATACAAATTTAAATTTCCAGTATATTTTTAATTTTTTTAAATTTTTTTTATGTTTCGTGATTTTAAGCGATAATTAATTTTTTATTAAGATTAGGTAAGGATATAAATTTTTAATTATTTATTATATATAATTAAGATCGTTTTTTATTTATATTGTTCCTTGATTATAATATAAAAATCTAAGATATATTTAAAGAGAGGTGAAGATTAATGATCAACAATACCAAATCCGAAACAGAATACCCGGCATTTATTTACAAAAAAAATGGCTATTTCATGGCAGATTGCATTATGCATAATCTTGTTTCCATTGGCATCACCGAAAATGAAGCCATTGAAAATCTTGAACGAAAGATGAATGAGATTCATGATGGTCGGCATCACTTTAAATTTAAATATATAAAAACAGCTAGTTAATTGACAGCTATTCTGCAAATGCCAGAAGTTTTTTGTATTTGCAAATGTGAGTTTTGTATTTGTCAAGCTCGCATTTGCATTTAACTTAGGCTAAATGTTTTTAATAATTTTTAAAAGTCGAAAGATTATTAAAAACTTTATATTAATTAATAGAGAGTAAAGTTTTAATTTTAGCTTAAATTATTATTGAGTTATAATAAACATAAAACAATACTTGGAGGTAATAAAATAAAACTAAATGCTAGCTAAAAGAATTATTCCCTGCCTTGATGTTAAAGACGGTCAGACTGTAAAAGGCGTAAATTTTGAAAATTTAAGATATGCTGGTGATCCAATATCCCTGGCAAAGAAATATTCTGATGAAGGTGCAGACGAAATTGTTTTTCTTGACATTACGGCAACTAATGAAGGTAGAAAAACAATGTGTAATGTAGTTGAAAGCGTTGCGAAACAAGTATTTATTCCTCTTACTGTAGGCGGCGGCATCAGGACAATTGAAGATATAAGAAATATTTTACTTGCAGGAGCAGATAAGGTATCTTTGAACACTGCAGCAGTAAATAACCCTGATCTTGTAAAGCAGGCATCTCAAGCTTTTGGCTCTCAATGCGTGGTTATAGCTATTGATGCAAAAAGAGAGCCTGATGACTGGTATGTATATATAAATGCAGGTAAAAAGAAAACAGATATAAAAATAAGAGATTGGATACAAGCTATAGAAAAGCTTGGCGCAGGTGAAATATTATTAACATCTATGGATGCGGATGGTACCCAAAAAGGTTTTGACTTAGAATTAAATGCAATGGTTTCTCAAAGTTCAAATCTGCCGGTTATTGCATCAGGCGGAGCAGGACCAGTTTTAGAACATTTTAACGATGTTTTTACAAATGGGTATGCTGATGCAGCTTTGGCTGCTTCTATTTTTCATTTCAATACTTTAGAAATAAAAGATTTAAAAAGTTATTTAGATAATCAAAATATTCCTGTGCGTACATGAATTAGTAGTGGTCAATCGATTACTGATGCTTACAAGTAAACTTAAGTTATATCAAAAGCATACAGCGATTACCTAAGAAAGGTGATGACTATCACTCATCAATTTAATAAAGGAAAAAATAATGATAATTCCAAGTATAGATATAATAGATGGAAAAGCTGTTCAGTTAAAACAAGGCAAAGAAAAAGTTCTAGAAAGAGAAAACGTTTTTGAATTAGCTGAATATTTTGGTAGATTTGGTGAAATAGCTGTTATAGATTTAGATGCAGCTATGGGAAAAGGTGATAATATTGAACTTATCAAAAAGCTTTGCAAAATAGCTGATTGTCGAGTAGGTGGCGGCATTAGAACAGTAGAAAAAGCAAAAGAATTAATTTGTGCCGGCGCTAAAAAAATAATAATAGGCACAAAAGCTTATGAAGAGTTTTTAAGCCAACTGCCAAAAGATAAAGTGCTAGTTGCAATAGATTCTAATAAGGGGAAAGTTGTAACAGAAGGCTGGAAAAAAGAATCAGAAAATACTCCTGAACAATTGGTTAAAAGATTTGATGGCTTATGTGCTGGATATTTATTTACAATAGTTGAAAAAGAAGGCATGATGCAAGGTACTGATCTTGATGCTTTCAGAAAAATCAGAAAATTAACAAATAAAGAATTGGTCGCAGCCGGAGGCATTAGCACAATCCAAGAAATACAAGAGCTGGATAAGATAAATGCAAGCTGTCAGCTTGGTATGTGTATTTATACAGGTAAAGTTGATTTGGCAGATGCTTATATATCTCTTTTGGATTTTGAAAAAGAAAACGGATTAATTCCTACAATTGTTCAAGATGTAGAAACTAATCAAGTTTTAATGATGGCTTATAACAATAAAGAATCTCTAAAAAAAGCATTTGAATCTGGTAATGCTACATACTTTTCACGCTCAAGAAATTCTTTATGGGTAAAAGGTGAAACTTCAGGTAATCTTCAAAAACTCATTACTGTCAAATACGACTGCGATAAAGATACATTGTTATATAAAATTAAACAAACAAATAATGCTTGCCATACAGGACGATATTCATGTTTTGAGGATGAAAAATTTTCTTTTCAAAATTTATATAAAGTACTGCAAGACCGATTTGAGCAAATGTCTGAGAAGTCTTTTACAACCAAGTTATTTAAAGATGATATTTTTTTAAAAAGAAAAATAAATGAAGAAGCTTTTGAAGTAATTCACTCAATGAGTCAAGAAGAACTAGCTTGGGAGGTTGCGGATTTAACCTATTTTATTATGACATTAATGGTGAAAAATGGCATATCAATAGAAGATGTTCTTAATCAACTTTCGTCGAGAAGGAAATAAATTCTTTTCTTTGTTTTGTATTTTATTATGTGAGCAAAAATTGGGATAGTGTATGAATATTATCGATATAAAAGACCTTGATGATAGTTTTTTTAAATATAAAGAATTTGCCGGAATAGAAGCTGTTAATGAAATAATAAACGATATAAAAACTAATGGCGATACCAGTATAAAGAAGTATAGCAAAAAATTTGGTGATGGCGATCTGGATAGCTTTGAAGTAACAGAGCAAGAAATAGAAAAAGCTATTCAAGAAGTATCATCAGATATATTAAAAAGTATTGAATACTCAATAAAAAATGTTAAAAAATTTGCTCAAGCTCAACTGTCAAACTTAAAAGATACTGAAATTTCTTTTGAGGGGATGACACTAGGGCATAAAGTTATTCCAATTGAACGAATAGGTGCGTATGTACCTGGTGGCAATTACCCTTTGCCATCTTCTGCTATTATGTCAGTAGTGCCTGCAAAAGTTGCCGGTGTCAAAGAAGCTATAGTTTGCAGCCCTAAAATCAAACCAGTTACAATAGCAGCTTGCAAGCTTGCCGGTGCTGATAAAATATTTAGAATAGGTGGTGTTCAAGCTGTTGCAGCTATGGCTTATGGAACTGAAACTATACCAAGCGTTGATAAAATAGTAGGCCCTGGCAATAAGTATGTGACTGCTGCAAAAAAAGAAGTCTATGGCGTGTGTGGTATAGATTTTCTTGCCGGTCCAAGTGAAGTTCTTGTTATTGCAGATGATACTTCAAATGCTGACTTTATAGCAGCTGACTTGCTTGCACAGGCAGAGCATGATAAAGATGCAGAAGCATACTTAATTACGAGTTCTAAACAATTAGCAGATAAAGTTTTGGAAAAAATTGAAGAATACTTACAAGTATTAGAAACAGGGGATATAGCAAGCGAATCTATCAAAAACGGATGCATAATAATAACTGAAAATATTGAGCAGGCTATAGAAATTTCAAATAAAAAAGCGCCGGAACATTTGGAAATCTGCTTTAAAAATGCAAAAAATTATGTAAATAGGTTTACAAATTATGGCTCTTTATTTATTGGCAACTATTCTGCAGAAGTTTTTGGAGATTATTGCAGTGGCACCAATCATATTCTTCCAACAAACAGTATATCTCGTTATACAGGTGGTTTAAGCGTTTTTGATTTTGTAAAAATTCAAACATATCAAAATATTTCAAAAGAAGCTTCGCAAAATTATTTATCCTCAAATGCTTCTAACCTTGCAAAAACTGAAGGCTTATTTGCTCATAAACTTTCTGCTGATTTAAGATCTGGATTATAATATATAAAAATACTAGAATATACTTTTCTGGCTCAATGATTCAGCCTAAAGCTGATAAAACAAGCTGTAATTCAGCTATAACCGTTAAATATAAATAAAAAAATGCTAGAAATAATTAACAAAAGTTATGATTTGCCTGTTTAGCTTTGAAAAATATTATTAGTTTTTTTATAATTGTGATTATACTAACTCTAATGAATTTAGAAAAGGGTAGTTTAGAAGAATGGAAGAGTAGAATAAAACTTTAAAATGTTTTCCGAAATTTAATTGATCAATAGTAAAGTGATCTTAAAAACTATAATTTCACAAAAGGAGATGACAAGTGACAATGAAACAATCCCAAAAATTACCAGACGGCGTTGGAAAGAGAATTATTGAAGCTTTGAAACAACAAACTGAACAACCAATTGATTCAGCTGTAGCACTGCAACAAGAAAGTATATCACAACAACCAGCTTATCAGCAACCAGCTTATCAGCAACCACAACCTCAAGAACAAGCTGTTAATCCAGCATTTTCTGCATATATGCAACAAGAAAATGTTATACCTTATCAACAGCAAGAAGCTCCTAATTTTCAACCTCATTATGTTGAAAACGAACCGTTATCCGTAGATGAAAATGATTTTTCTTTAACTAATAACTATGCTGCACCAGTGCAGGAGGCTTCTGCTGCAGCAGTGGCGGATATGCAGCAATATGAAGCAGCTCATAATGATAATGCTTATCAACAGCAACCAAATATTCCAAATACTGTTGAACACGAAGAAGTTATCAATAATAATTACGAAAATGGAAATAGTGATTCTCCATCATATGAACAAATTAATTATTATCAACAGCCTCAACAACAAGTGCAACAGCCTCAACAAGTGCAGCAGCTTCAACAGCAAGAGGTTCAGCAGCAATGTAATGAGCAGCAACAAAAACAGCCTTATGTTCACAGCTCAAACATTGATACATTAATGTGGCTTATTACTCAGTTACCAGCTGGCGTAACAAAGCAAACCGGTGCTCATATTATCAGACAGACAATGGAAGCTCTTGGTATGCCAATGAATTTAGTGCTAAATGAAGCACAACAAATTCAAGATACTACCAATCACTCTATTAGAACTAAAATAAACTCCATTGAAGAGTACAGAAATAATATAAGAATTCTTGAAAATGAAGTTCAAAAAGAAAGAAAGCAAGTAGAAGAGCTGGAAGATTTAATCAGCTTATTTATTCTTTCTGAAAAAACTTAATAGTATAGCAAAATAAAAAAGATTACAAAAAAATGGCGTATATTGCGCCATTTTTTTATACATCAAGAAATGTTAGATAAGTATCTCCATATTTTTTTTCTTTAAATATAGTAAATCTGTCTAAAATTTCATCAAATTTAATACCCTTTGGATGCTCTACAATAATTATCCCACTTGGGTTTAATAAATTATTATTTTTAATTTTTTCAAGTACAGGAATTATTAAATCTGACTTATACGGCGGGTCTATAAAAATTAAATCAAATTTAATATTATCTATTTTATCTAATGCAATTAGTGCATCTGAAAAAACTACTTTGCAGTTACAATCAAAGCTTGATATATTTTGTTGTAAATTTTGAACAACTTTATAATTTTTTTCTACAAAAATAACTTTATCTGCGCTGCGACTTAAAGCTTCAAACCCAATCATTCCACTACCGGCAAATAAATCCAAAACTACAGCATCTTGAATCCTGGTTTGTAAAATATTAAAAATGCTTTCTCTTACTTTGCTAGACGTAGGCCTAACTTCGTAAGATTCGAGAGTTTTAACTTTTTTGCCTTTCCAGATGCCAGCAGTTATTATCAATTATTTAGTGACCTTTTCTTCAGTTTTTTTCTGATTAGAGAAATTTTCAGGTATAAAACCGGTATTAAAATCACCTTTTATAAACTGAGAATTCTTTAATATCTTTTGATGGAAAGGTATAGTTGTTTTAATACCGGTAATAGCAAACTCATCAAGAGCTCTTAGCATTCTGGCTCTCGCTTCTTCCCTATTTTTACCCCAGCAGATTAACTTTGCTATTAAAGAATCATAAAATGGAGGAATTTTATAATTTGTATAAATATGGCTATCAACTCTTACTCCAGGACCACCAGGAGCAATATAGCCATCAACAACACCAGGACATGGCATAAAATCTTTTTCTGCGTCTTCAGCATTTATACGACATTCAATTGCATGACCTTCAAACTTGATGTCCTCTTGTTTAAATGCTAATTTTTCGCCAGCAGCAACCTTAATTTGTTCTTTTACCAAGTCAATATTGCTAATCATTTCAGAAACAGGATGTTCTACCTGTATTCTGGTATTCATTTCCATAAAATAAAAGCTACTATCAGCATCTAATAGAAATTCAACAGTTCCTACGCCTTCATAATTAATACCTTTAGCCGCATTTACAGCAGCCTGACCCATTTTTTCTCTTAATTGAGGATTTAGTGCAGGAGAAGGAGCTTCTTCAAGTAGTTTTTGATGTCTTCTTTGTATACTGCAATCTCTTTCGCCAAGGTGTACAACGTTTCCATACTGATCTGCCAAAATTTGAACTTCTATGTGCCTTGGATTTTCAAGATATTTTTCTATATAAACACCATTATTGCCAAAAGCAGTACCAGCTTCTGCCTGAGCTAAGGCAATCATTTCTTCTATTTCAGACTCTCGTCTGACAATTCTCATTCCACGACCGCCACCACCGGCAGTTGCTTTAATAATAATAGGAAATCCAACCTGTTTAATCCACGGGCGAACTTCTTCTATATCTGTTACAAGTCCAGCTGTTCCCGGAATAGTTGGTACATTATTTTCTGTCATAGTTTTTTTAGCAGTAGCTTTATCGCCCATTTCCATAATGTTTTCAACAGAAGGACCGATAAATTTAATCTGGTGCTCCTGACAAATTTCAGCAAAGCGTGCATTTTCTGCTAAAAAACCATAGCCGGGATGAATAGCATCAACACCTGCCATTAAAGCAGTACTGATAATATTAGGTATCTCTAAATAACTTTTAGCAGAAGCTGCAGGACCAATGCAATATGCTTCATCTGCTAAACTCACATGTAAAGAATCTTCATCTGCCTGAGAGTATACCGCAACAGTACTGATACCTAACTCTTTACACGCTCTTATAATCCTGACAGCGACTTCTCCACGGTTTGCTATTAATATTTTTTTTATCATTTTTATACCAACACTCCATTGTATGTCCCGAGTCTAATTAATACATTTGCTTAGTAGTATAATTATACTACTAAGCAATAAATTTTCGGTTAATTTTAGAATTACTGTTCTATTAAGAATAAAACTTGTCCGTATTCAACAGGTTCACCATCTTGAACACAAATTTCCACAACTCTTCCGGCTATTTCAGCTTGAATTTCGTTCATCATTTTCATTGCTTCGATGATACAAACAACCTGACCAGCGCTTACACTTTTACCTACTTCTGTAAAAGGTGCTGATCCAGGAGATGATGCCTTATAAAAAGTACCAACCATTGGAGAAGTTATTTTAGTAAGGTTTGCTCTCTCACTAGGGGTTGGTTCTTCTTTTACATTTTCTGCTGTTGTACTTATAGCAGATTGTACTGGTGCCGCTGCAGGCTGTGCAACTGCTGCAGTTGCCGCAGGGATAACAACTTTATCTTTTCTTACTGAAATTGCTTTTTCGCCTTCTTCAAGTGTTATTTCACTCAACTCATTTTCACTAACTAGTTTAACTAATTTTTCTATATATTCTAATTCTATTTTCATTAGTACTCTTCCTTAAATCTCTATACTCTATCTAAATAAGAATTAGTTCTGGTATCAACTCTTATCACATCACCATTATTTACAAAGAAAGGCACATTTACAACTGCACCGGATTCTGTAGTTGCAGGTTTTGTACCACCGGTCGCAGTGTTACCCTTTTCGCCCGGAGGAGTATCAACAATTTCTAATTCAACAAAGTTAGGTAGGTCAATTCCAACAATTTTTTCTTTATGCTTAAGAATGCTAATTGTCATATTTTCTTTCAGATATTTAACGCCTTCACCTATTTGTTTTTTTGATAATGTAACCTGATCATAAGTTTCATTATCCATAAATACAAAATCTTCATCACTCTTATAAAGATATTGCATATCTCTTTTATCAAGAATAGCTCTGGCTAGTTTTTCACCTGCTCTAAATGTTTTTTCCATAACATTGCCGGTTTCAACATTTTTCAATTTTGTTCTTACAAACGCAGCGCCTTTTCCGGGTTTTACGTGCAAGAATTCCACAATCGACCAAATGCCGTTGTCAAGCTCAACTGTCATTCCTGTTTTGAATTCATTTGTTGAAATCATTATTTTATAACCTATTAATTACTACCCATACACTGATAATTAAGAAAAGTATACTCAAAAAATTTTCTAAAATCTACAATTTTGTCACTTGGCTTAACCAGTTTATAATTTTATTATTAAAAATTTTAAATTACAACATAAAAAAGAATTAAATTAAGAATCTGCTAAATAATCTGTCAAAGCTTTTAATCCTAATAAATAACTATTATGTTTAAATCCACTGATTTGTCCGATAGAAACTCCCGCAATAAAAGATTTTTGTCTAAAATCTTCTCTAGTATGAATATTAGAAAGATGCACTTCTATTGTCGGAATATTGACAGATAGTATAGCATCTCTTAGTGCAACACTTGTATGTGTATAAGCTGCAGGATTTATTAATATCCCGTCGTCAAAATTATCATAAGCCTGTTGGATTTTACTCACCAGATCACCTTCGCTATTAGATTGAAATGTTTCTATTTCTACTTTTAACTCTTTAGCCAGCTCTTTTAACATGTTGTTAATATCAACGAGTGTTGTTTTTCCGTACTTTTCAGGCTCTCTGATTCCAAGCATATTCAGATTTGGACCGTGTAATACTAGTATTTTATACATATTCTTATTTTCCTTTAAACTTTCTAATAAGCATAAAAAACTTTTCAACAGGTGGCTTGGAAAGCTTTATAGCACCGTAAGGGCACGATTCTTGGCAACAATAACATTTAATGCATTTAGGATAAGATAAAATAACTGCTTTTTTGGTTTGTAGTTCAATAATTTCTGCGGGACATGCCTCAACACATATATTACATCCTTTACAAACTTTTTTGTCGATAACAGGTTTAGCCACAATCATATTTGCCAGAAAAGCTTGCAACCACATCGGATACTTGTCTGGTATGCTTCTGTTTCTAACAGGAGGTAGCTCGAATTGATAAGTTTTCAGATCGTCAAATTCTTTTAATTCAATATCTTCTATTGATTTATAATCTAAAATAGTTGATACAGTTTCAATTGGCATACCTATGATATGACATGCCAAAACATCCACAGCCTGAGCATTCCATCCGCCAAATAAGGCCCCTGCGAATTTAGGATCGCCATTACTTGGGCCTTCACCTTCCATTCCGACTATTCCGTCAACTAAAGTAAATACTTTTCCTTCCAAAAAGCCGTTTATATCAACCAACATATTAGAAAATATTCTAATATCAGGCATTGCAATATGTTGCCTAAATTTAACAACCCCTGGCATTAGCCCAAAGAGATTTTTGACCCCACATGTTAATCTTGTTAGTGTATGGGTTTTCATTTTTGCAAAATTAATTATTAAATCAGCTTCCATTGCAGGCTTAATAACCAAAAACTTTTTTATAGAAATTCCTTGCGGGTATTCTGCTACTTCATCAGTAAGGTCATAGTTCAATCTTACATTTTCTTGATTTTCTAAGTCACTAAGCTGGCAAGTTTGATATAGTTTATCCAGTACATTTTTATTATAAGGTCCTGCCGGACTATCGCCTATTGTTATACTGCATTCATATTGTTGTAAATGATTTATTAACGCTTGCAGAACAACAGGATGCGTTGTTATTGCTTTATCAGGATGCCTAGCTGCTAGAAGATTAGGTTTTATTAATACTTTCAAGCCTTTTTTGCTTTTTAAAATATCAGTTAAGTCCTGATTTTCGTTAATAATATTATCTACAGCCCTTTGTGCTTCATCAGGATTATATCCTGAGCAGTAAGAATAGCTTACTTTATTATTGTTTTTCATTACTTGACCTTTTAGTTTTTATTTAAATCCTATTATTTCAGTATAATACTCTCATTATATTTCAACATCAAATTATATTACCAGATTAATAAATGCTTAAGTTTTTATATTTAATTACACTACTGTCCGGTAAAATCATGTGAATAGTTTTAGTTGAATAAAATCATTATCCTGCTTGCATTTTCGGATACTATCAAATTTAAGAGATAAAAGATCAATAAGCGCAATCCTTTGAAATAGCGTAACTCTAAGTATTCTTGTAAATTCAAGTTGCGTTTTCTGAATTTAGCCCAATTAAAAAGGCTAAGACAAAGCTTTACTGTTTTTGTACACCTTTCAAATAAATTTTTTTAAAATTTTATACTTAAATTCCCTGAATTCCTGAAAAAATTTCCCTTATCCCCAAATATATTTGTCTGTTAAATTTTAGGAAATTTTATAATAAATGCTTATAATTACTGAATAAAATCATGTAAATAATATTTCATTTTTTATATTTTCCCTGTGAATTCCCTGTTTTTTTAGTTCAAAAAGGAGAAGAATGCTGTCAGGACTACAATCACCACCATAATATACAAGGCTTTCGAGGGATCGGAAGTTTTTTTGTGTGTCGGCATGTGCCAGATTTGTGCCAAAAATTTGTAAAATAAATGAAAAGCTACTTACTTAATGTCCATAAAAAGACCTTTAAAAAGTTTTAAGAAATCGTTAAGCTTAAAATGCTTTTATTGATGAATATTTACTTGAAGTTTCCTTGAATATATCGCAGCCAGCTTTTGTATCATGAATGTTTGCAGCATGAACTTTTATGTGTAATAAATTGCCTAAAATATCAACAACAATATGCCTTTTTCTCCCTTTTACTTTTTTTCCCTCCATCAAAACCAATATTTTCACTATCTTATATTGTTTTGACACTTTGCGAATCTACTATTGCATAACTAGGCTCAGGGTTTCTTTCTCTATGTTTCTGGTTCAAAAAGTCTAGAACTTTTTCCCATACTCCTCTTTTACAAAGTCTATTGTAATGGTCATAGGGGCTGACCGTTATGTGTTGCGTAAAAATTAAAGATTATATTGACTGCAATGATTTTTGCTTACAAAAGGGTATAAAAAGGCACACTTATCCTGTAAGCGAAAAAAGAAAGCTTTTTCCC
>JANQLL010000222.1 GCA_028280605.1 Candidatus Gastranaerophilales bacterium | reverse complement strand
AATCACTTTATAAAGCTAAAAAAACTTTCCAACAAAAAAATTTAAGGATAAAAATCAATGGCAATAAGGCTTTACGTCAGGCTGCTGCATAATCCCTGTTATAATAAATTTGGCAAACTTATTTATATACAAATCATACAAGATAATCCTTCTGTTTTATATGACACACAGGGTAATCTCATACATGCTAAAATGATGAGAGGTTATAGTACATACTATTTTGATAGTCGTAAAAGACTGGTTCTTTTTTGCGGGCTATCTACTGCGGAAGATTGGTCGCCCACAACCTCTTGTAGATATCCTTCATTTAATTTTTTTTAAAAGCTTATCTGTGACTTACTTTTTAGCGTCTTTTATTTTATCAGCTTCTTCTTTTGATATATTTATTGGCACTATTAAGTAATAGTTTGATATGCCTCCGATTGATTGCAATACCCAGGCAGCGTTATTAACACTGTCCCAAAATGGTCTATCATAATCTCGATTAAGTTCAAAGTCATAAACATCAAATAAAATAATTTGATAACCACCTGAAGATTTTTCTCTTTTGAGCAAAAAACCGAAAATATATTAAACCTTTCCTCCTTGTATTTAAGTTAAAATAATAATACAAGGAGAATGCAAGTATGGTAAACTTTATTAAATCTTTAATTGGCTGGGCTTTTAAACCTAAAACTATTATTATTGTTCTATCATTATTTTTAATATTGTATTTAACTTATCCTTTTCTTATTTGGTGCCATAGAAATCAGGTAAGAAAAAAAGCCTTTAGTAAAGTAAAAATATCTATTGATACAAGCAATTTTCCTTTAAACTATAATGATTACCTAATATCACAATCTAAAAATAAAAAGAAAAGTCGTTACTACAAACGTTATAACAAAGAGCCTAAAAAGTTAGACTTGATTACTAATGATAAATATTGCCATAGAAAAGAATGCTATTTACTTCTTGATAAGTTAATAAAAAAATTGGCTACAGGCAAAAAAGATAATAATTCAATAATTACTCCAGGCTTAAGATATAGCTATGAATTTAAGGCGTACTTCTTTTACTACAATAAATTTGGAGAGCTTATTTATATACAAGCCAAGCAAGGGAATCCTTTTGGAACCCCTTATGTTTTATATGATAAACAAGGCAACCTGTTGCAAGTACAAGTAATGAAAGGTTATAATACCTATTATTTTGATAATAATAAAAAGCTAATTCTTTATTGCGAAATAGGTTATTCGGAAGATGGCTCAGCTCCAATTTCCTGTAAATCACCTAAATTTCCATTTCTTTAGAAATTAAAAAATTGAAAGAACCTCACAGTTCCAAGGCTAGAGAGGTTCTTTTCGATTAAATTATTTATATTAATTTTCTTTTTTTATTTTATCAATTTCTTCTTTTGATATATTTATTGGCACTATTAAGTAATAGTTTGATATGCCTCCGATTGTCTGCAATACCCAGGCAGCATTATTAACACTATCCCAAAAAGGTCTATCATAATTGTCATCAAAGTTAAAGTCATAAACATCAAATAAAATAATTTGATAATCACCTGAAGATTTTTCTCTTTTAAGCAAAAAACCGAAAATATATTAAACCTTTCCTCCTTGTATTTAAGTTAAAATAATACAAGGAGGAAATAAATGCTTAAGTCTATTAAAACAAGTATAAAAATATTGTGTATTTGTCTTATTATTAATTTTATTCTTTCTGTTTCTTATGGTTATATAATAAATAAACCTATAAAAAGAATACACAAATCAATAAATAATGCTAAACAAGCAAGAATTTATGCATTTAAGCAGCAAAATATACAGTTAAAAAACAATAATATCACTTGTAATTATAATGGTTTAAAATATTTTTTTAATAAAGATAAAAAGCTCATAAAAATAGCTTATAAAGATTACTATAATAATTACTACTACTACAATGGGATATTAGATTATATATTAAGTGCTATTATTAATTCCTACATAGACGATGTATTTTCTGCATTTTCATTTATTTCTTTATATATAACTTTGCCATCGTTTATAATGTTTTTTGGGGTTCCAATTTTTATAGAGTTCTTTACTTCAAGATTTTGTTAATCTCTTCTTTTGAGAACTCAATAGGTAGAATTATGTAGTAATTTTTTAATAATCCCATTTTTTGAAGTTTATAAGCTTTATTATTAAATTTTTCCATCTGGGTTAGCTTAGCCCCTTCTTCTTTTTCGTCTTCTTTTATTTCTTCAAAATCATATACATCACATAATACAACTTTAAAACCCTTATCTATAGTTTTTTGAGATTCTAAAATAGTTACATTATGCAGTGAGGCAAAAAGATCTCTTGAGTCTTCTTGTTCAAAGCTAGTACTTTTAACTATTTCTCCATTATACAATTTTTTTACTATATTTTTAAATTTTGAAGAATTTTTAATCATTTGTGAAAGCTCACTTTTGGGAGAGAAGACAATGCCCTTCATTTCTTTAGTCATTTTTTCTGCAAGAAAACTCAAAAAACAAAAAACCGAAAATATATTAAACCCTCAAGCCTTGTATTCAAGTTAAAATAATAATACAAGGAGAATGCAAATATGGTAAAATCTATCAAATCTTTAATTAGCTGGGCTTTTAGACCTAAAATTATTCTTATAGGCATATCTCTATTTTTAATAGCTATTTTTCTTTATTTCTTTGGACTTTGGCAGCATAGAAATCAAATAAGGGAAAAGGCCTTTAGTAAAGTAAAAATATCTATTGATACAAGTAAATTCCCCTTAACTTATAATGATTACCTAGTATCACAGTCTAAAAATAAAAAAAATAGTGGTTATTATGAGTTATTTAATGAAGAACCGAAAGAGATAGATTCGCTTATTCATGATAATTATTGCCATAAAAAAGAATGCTTTTTGCTGATTGAAAAATTAATAAAAAAGTTGGACACTAACAAAAAAAATAATAGTTCAGTAACTATACAGCCAGGGTTAAGAGCAAGCTATGAAGTTAGTGACTATCATTTTTATTATAATAAATTTGGCCAACTTGTATATGTACAATCAGTGCGAGAAAACCCCTGTGCTTTATATGACACACAGGGTAATCTCGTGCATGCTAAAATAATGAGAGGTTATAGCAAATACTATTTTGATAGTCGTAAAAGACTGGTTCTTTTTTGTGGGTTATCTGCTACGGAGGATTGGTCTCCCACAACCTCTTGTAGGTATCCTTTATTTAATTTTTTTTAAAGGCTTATCTGTGACTTACTTTTTAGTTTTTTTTATTTTACCAACTTCTTCTTTTGATATATTTATAGGTATTATAGAATAATAATTTTTTATACTTCCAATTGATTGCAGTATCCAAGCAGAATTATTAACAGCGTTCCAGAATGCGGCTTTAGTATAACCTTCAGAAGAGTAATAGTCATAAACATCAAATAAAATAATTTGATAGTCGCCTGAAGGATTTTTCTTTTAAGCAAAAAACCGAAAATATATTAAGCCTTTCCTCCCTGTATTTAAGTTAAAATAAATAATAATAGGAGAAAGCAAGTATGGTAAACTTTGTTAAATCTTTAATTGGCTGGGCTTTTAAACCTAAAATTATTATTATTGGCCTATTATTATTTTTATTATTGATTTTTACTTATTTTTTTATGAATTGGTATGTTATGAATGAGGTAAGAGAAAAGGCTTTTAAATATGTAAAGCCCTCCATTGATACAACTAATCTTCCTTTAACTTATAAAGATTACTTAATATCGCAATCTAAAAATAAAAAGAATAGTCGATATTATAAATTGCATAAAAAAGAACCGTATGAAATAGATTCATTTGCTTATGATAATTACTTCGAAACAAAAGAAAATTTTTTACTTCTTAATAAGTTGATAAAAAAATTAGATAAAAATAAAAAAGTGGCCAACTCAATAAATACTTCTCCAGGGTTAAGAGATAGTTATGAATTTAATAGTTATTGTTTTTACTATAATAAATACGGCAAACTTGTTTACATACAAACTAATCAAGGAAATCCCTATGCTTTATATGATAAGCAAGGGATCCTTGTACAAGTTAAAGTAATTGATAATTATAATACTTATTATTTTAACAATAGAAAACAATTTATTTTTTATTGCGGAATAGAATATTGTAGAGATTCTATTCTATATGTTTATTAAAAAGTATTAATATTTATTAATTATTTTTTGTATGACTTATACTGTTTTTAATTTTATCAGCCTCTTCCTTTGATAACTTAATTGGTATTACTAAATAATAATTTGATAGACTTCCTGTTGATTGTAAAAACCAGGCAGAGCTATTAACAAAGCCCCAAAATGCATCTTTGCTATAATCTTTATAATTATCACTATGCTTTCCGTTTTTATAATCCACCTTTTGGTAAGAATTTTCAAGGTTATAATACTCTTTATCATCTTGACCTTCGTATTTATAATATCCACTATTGTCTTTATCATTATGGCTATAATACCCTTCCTCATCATGACCTTCATATTTATAATATCCATTGTTATTCTGTTCTTTATTTTTATGATATTTGTGATTTAATGCAAAGTCATAAACATCAAGTAAAATAATTTGATAATCACCCGAAGGAGACTTCTTTACATCTATAATAGTCACATTATGCAAAGAGCCAAATAAATCGCCATAACTAAACTTTAAACTGCCTACTTTTTTACCATCCATTATTTTTTTCACTTTATCTTTAAATTCTCTAGAATTTTTAATCATTTGTGATAATTTACTCTTATACCAATTAGCAGTCTATAAAGTATTAACTATCCAGTTAGAGCCAACTATTGACTTGATAGTTTCAGAATTGCTTTCGTAGAATAAAGAAGCTT
>JANQLL010000166.1 GCA_028280605.1 Candidatus Gastranaerophilales bacterium | reverse complement strand
TTCTTTTGTTGTTCTAAAGCTTGGGCTGTCAGATTTTGGCTTTCTTGCGTGCCATTTTTTTGCGGCTCTTCTTTCTTCTACGCTTTCTATAATGTTCATGGCAAAGCTTTGAAAGCCCATGTTAATAAATTCCATCTTTTGAATCAGGAATCTACTCCAGTTGCCTGTGCGCATTATATGCATGTATTCTTTGCCTACAGTGTCAAATTGCATTTCTGTTGTTTTTATTGCTTGGAGCAGGCGGTCTTTATATCCCATCAGGTCACAGTTTTTGGCAAAGCGACGCAACAAGACAATTTTATTGCGCAGTCTGTAATACAAAATAGATGCGTATTTATCGTTGTCTTTTTGGCATGTGTTTTCAGTTTTTTCGCTTTGTTTTTCCAAAACTGTTACCTTTTATTTTATTTAATATATAATTTATTTTATTTATATATATTATGACAGTTTTGAAAAATAATTTCACGCTAGATTTTGGATTATCAGAAAAAAGGGCTATTTTCTTAATATAACGTTACATTTTCATTATTACTTAAACTGCAAGCATTTATGTTGTAATTATACTATTAAGAATAACTA
The DNA here is from genome assembly GCA_028280605.1 of Candidatus Gastranaerophilales bacterium. GTDB lineage: Bacteria > Cyanobacteriota > Vampirovibrionia > Gastranaerophilales > JANQFW01 > JANQFW01. The sequence continues at coordinate 4,802 of JANQLL010000166.1, read as the reverse complement.
CTCTTGCAGGCATGTCTTAGCCTCCAATAAATTTTACTAGTATATCTAGCAGGTCTTTAGCGTGCTCGTTGAGAAAACTTGCAGTATGTTCAGCGACTTCAGCAGCGACTTCAGAGCCTGCTTCAGATGCTATTTCAGCCCCTGCTTCAGCTCCTGTTTCAAGGTTAACAGCATTCATAAAATTGTTTTGAGATACCGTACTAGTACTTCCAAAATTTATGAAATCTTTAAATATTTCCTGTACTTCTGGGTTTGTAAATGTTGCACTAACTTGATCTATATTTTGAGGGCTAGATTGAGCTGGACTAATATTGGCAAAATTTATGAAATCTTTAAATACTGTCTGTACTTCTGGGTTAGTAAATGTCGCACTAATTTGATCAGCATTATTAATAGCAACTCCGCCAGCAGATAAAAAGCCAGCAGGAAGAGTACTGCTTAAGGAGTCTTTTAATTTTGCCATTTTTTCAGGTTCTATTTGATTTTGCATTGAAGTAATAAAATCTGAAAATTTAGTTTTCAACTCACCAATAGAATCTTTTAAATTTTCTATATTAAGTTTATCTTGTAGATTTTTCATTTTAAGGTAATTTTTTTTAGACTGAATCTCAGGTTCACTATAAAACTTTTCAATTTTATCAAGCAATGAATTATTTAAATTTAATAATTCGTAAAGTGTATTTTCTAATGTTTGATTCAAAAAATGTTCACTTTGATTTAAATTATCTATTTTTAATAACACATATTGTATCAATTTCAGTAAACATTTTGAAGCAGAAATAAATAAAAAAATACTCATAACTTCCCCCTATACTAGAATTGAGTTTAAAAAATATGAGTTACTAATTTTGTAAATATAAATTATAACTTATTTAAAATGATTATTAATTAGACAAATCTCTATAATATTAGTAAAACAAACCTTTTATTTATGTTACAAGCAAAACTGCTTGTATATTCTCCAAAATCTTTATATTCGCACTTCAAGTCATCTAATATGGTTTTAATTAATGTATATTCGTCCTCAAATTGATTAACAATAAGAATTCGCCCGCCGGGATTTAAAATATCATAAAGATGCTTGATTAACTCTATAGGTTTGAGCTTGGATAAGGGTAAGCCCCAGCTCATTAGCGGCTCTGGCGTTACAAATGGATAAAAAACCATAATATCATCATATTTGTCTTTGTGCTCCAGCACATCTGCGGCAATGTAGCTTACATTTGGCATGTGGCTGATGCGGTGCATTGCATAATCGTATCTGGTATGGAAGTTAATGTACATACGGTATGCATCTATTTCAATACCGTTTATTGACACATTTGGAGCTTTATTTTTGAAAAAATTATGCAAAGCCTCGATATAATGCCAGTTTTTAGACCCCACATCCAAAACATGCGCATCGTGCTTGATATCAGTTTGCGAAAAATAATTTTCTAGAATCTCTAAAACAGTTAAGTTTTCTATATATTCCAGCTTGGTTGAATTATTTTTTAAATGTTTTAAGTTGTATTTTTTATAAAATATTAGCTCTTTTTCTATCGCTGTAGTTCGTATTTCTTCTGGCAAAGAGTCGAAAAGCTCTTGTTTGGGTTCGTTTTTAAGATGCGTTACTTTTCTTTTTAACTTAAGGGCGTTTCTTAAATTAAAATCAATAGTGTTTTTAAGGTTTTCTCTAAATAATTTTAAGTTATTAAAAAATTTCATTTATCTTTTAAAATACCAAAAATCTCTATGAAACATAACCAGGAAAGGGATAATTTCTAATCGGCCAATTAGCATATTTAAGGATAAAATTACTTTTGTCACAATGCTTAAGCTGTCATAACTGGACATTGGACCTAGTTGGCCAAATCCGGGGCCAATATTTCCTATTGTAGCCAGGGTTCCGGTTACACCGACCATGACATCGCTTTCTATAAAGGAAATTATAATTATTGATATTAATGCTAAAGTAAAATATAGCAGTATAAATGCTAATATTTGTCTTAAAATATCGTGAGAAACAACTCTTTTATCCAGTTTGATAGGAAGTACAGCCCTTGGATGCAGGGTTTGAGGGATTTCTCTAAACATGTATTTAAAGCCTAATAGAACCCTTACAACTTTAATACCACCACCTGCAGAGCCTGCACTACCGCCTATGAGCATCATAAGTAATATGAGAACTTTTGTTTGTATATTCCAGAGTTCAAAATCCTGGCTTGCAAAGCCTGTTGTGGTTATAATCGATATTATTTGAAATAAAGCGTGTCTAATACTGTCTAAAAAGCTGAACTGATGCATTAAACCCAGCACTAACGCCAGTACTAAAGATGTAATTAAAACTATAAAAAAGTAGAGTTTGAATTCTGCGTTTTTTCTTAAAAGGTCTAGAGACCTTGAAGTTACTACTTTGAATTGCAAAGCAAAGTTTGCACCGGCTAAAAACATAAATACTATTATAATTGTTTCTATTAATGAGTTGTTATATCCCATTATGCTCTGCGGATTAGGTGAAAAACCACCGGCCGCCAGTGTTGAAAAAGAATTACAAACCGCATCAAATACCGGCATTCCAGCTAAAACTAAAAATAACATCTGCAAGAGAGTTAAAGAAATATATATACTCCATAATGCTGTTGCTGTTGATCTTACCCGTGGCGTGATTTTTTCTTCTGTTGGACCTGGCGCTTCTGCAAAGAATAATTGTCGTCCTGCAACTGCTAATTGTGGTAAAATCGCTACGAATAATACGATAATCCCCATGCCACCCAGCCATTGACTTAAACTACGCCAAAAGAAAAATGCTTTTGGATACTGACTAAAATCTGTTAATATTGTAGCGCCGGTTGTTGTTATACCTGATATGCCTTCAAAAAGTGCATTGATTGGTGATAATCCATAAAATAAGTATGGTATGCCTGTAACAATTGAGACAACTGTCCAGGTTAGCGCAACTATTAATAACCCTTCTCTGCTTTTTAGGTCGTTGTAGTTTTCAGGTGGGGGTGGAGATATATACCTTATGGCAAAACCCAGACCTATAGATATTATTGATGCGCTTATAAAGGGCAAAATAGAGAAATAATCTTTGTCAAATAATGCTACTACAATAGGAAGTAATATTATTACGCCAAAATATATAAGTATTAAGCCTAATGCACTTGCAAGATAATTGTATCTCATATCACTCTCTTATTCGTTAAATTACCTGGACTTTGCAAAAATGTTTCTAAAGTATTCTTTTATTTTTGGTGCGTTTTCCGCAATTGTGAATATCATCATGTTGTCTTCGCCCCTTAGACTGGTGTTGCCCTTGGGTATCAAAATTTTACTGCCGCGTTTAATGGCGCTTATTATTGCTTTTTCCGGTAATTTTAATTCCATAATTTTCATATCAACAAAGTTTTCAGGCGCTGATATTTCTATTACTTCACCCTGTCCACGCTCTACAAGTGCTAGTATATCTACATCTTTTTCTAGCAACCTGTCTCTTATTTCTTTTAATGCAGCTTCTTTAGGTGAAATCGCAACGTCTATACCGACTTTTTCGAACAAATTAACGTTTGCGGCTTTGTTTACTCTTGTTATAACTTTTTTTACGCCTAGCTGCTTAGCCAGTAATGAACACAATAAGTTTTTTTCGTCGTTGTTTGTCACGCTGACAAGAACATCGCAATCGCCTATATCTTCTGATTCTAAAAGCTCTAAATCTGTACCATCGCCCTTGATGACAAGTGCTTTCTTTAAATTGTCAGACAGATATTGGCTTCTTGCTTCGGTTGTTTCGATAATTTTTGTTTTTATGTTCATTTTTTCCATATCTACGGCTAACATATAACCTACGCTGCCGCCGCCTATGATTGTTACGTTTTTTGTTTTTTTTCTTGTTTCAAAAAAGTTAACACCCAGATTGTTCAGGCCTTGCTCTGTGCCCATGAAAATGACTTTATCATTTAAATGAAATTGAGTTGAACCGTCAGGTATAAATAGTTTATTATCTCTAGTTATCCCAACTACTAAAGCACCTTCGGGAAAGAAGCAGTCCTTTATATATTTATCTAAAATGACTGAATCATTTTTAATTCTGTATTCTAACAATCTGGCTTTGCCCCCTGCAAAAATTTCAACATCTATTGCTTCCGGTACAGTTATTATACGAGAAATTTCTTGTGTTAACAGTTCTTCCGGCCAGATTATGTGGTCTATTTCTGAATCTTTACCTCTTAATACATTTTTTGATAAGTGGAAGCATTCTAAATAATCAAATCTGCTTACAAAACAAACTGTCTCTATATTGCTCATGCGCTTTGCTATCCAGCTTGATACTATATTAGACTCATCTATATTTGAACTTGCAATAAATACATCTGCTGTGTTTATTTGCGCTGTTTCCAAAACATTTAGGTTTGCACCATTGCCGGGTACATAACTTATGTCGAGTTTGTTTAGTTCTTCGGGAATCTCTTCGCTGTGTGCTATTACTGTAACATCATGGACTTCGTATAACTCTTTTGCCAGCATTGTTGACATTTCAGAAGCACCATAAATTATGATTTTCATTTAGTCCAAGTTTCTCCTCTCTTCCCTTCTTTACACTTTATAAACCAAAAACTGTTTTCTTGCAAATGTTTTGCAATTTTTTGGGGTGTAAAGTAATTATTTTTATAAAGTTAAAAATATATTGACAACTTTTTTATTTAGATGTTTTTAAACTTTTATATACTCCCACTAAAATACTTTTCAGATTATTAAATCGAGTTAAAGTTAATAAAATAAACTATTCTCTGAATTGCGAAGCGGGAGCTTATAAAAAGTGA
>JANQLL010000125.1 GCA_028280605.1 Candidatus Gastranaerophilales bacterium | reverse complement strand
TCCTTTCGGGCATACAGCTGAGCAGGAAAACTCCAACTCTAATCAATATCTTTATAATGGTAAAGAGTTGCAAGCTGAATTGAATTGGTATGATTATGGGGCCAGGTTTTATGATCCCATAGTAGCCAGGTGGCATGCAATAGATCCACTTGCTGAAAAATACTCTAGTTATAGTTGCTATAATTATGTATTAAATAATCCTATAAGACATATTGATCCTGATGGGATGAGAGTATGGCCAGGTGAAGGGCTAATCGTTGCAAATATTGAAGGAAGGGTTGATGATGAAACTCTTAGTGAAATTCAAGACAAACAAGCGAATCAAGCAGCTGTAGGTGCAGGTGTTTTATCTCTATTTGTGCCAGGACCTGAAGATGTGATTTTAGCAGGTATTGCAGGAAAAGCTATTGCCAGAGGTGCTGCAAAGCTAGCCCCAAAAGTTGGTAAATTCTTTTCTAAGTTATTTGGTAAGTCTGATGATATTGCTAAAGCTGCAGATGATGTAAAAAAAGGGGCAGCGAATCCAAAGGTTATGGATGCTATTAAAAAGGGAAAAGCTGCACATAAAGATTTCTCTGCAAAAGCCAAAGCAAAAGGTTGGGACGTAGAACCTCGTTTAACTGATCCAGCCACAGGAAAAACTGTAAAACCTGATGCTGTTACAAAAAGCAATAAGCCTGTAGAATTAAAACCCAATACTACAAGTGGGAAAAAGAAAGGAGCTGAACAAATTAAAAAGTATGAGCGAGCTACAGGGAATAAAGGAAGGGTTGTATATTATGACCCCAAAAAATATTAAGGATATACATGAAGAAGTTTATTTCGAATTGCAAAAATTTTTCATTTAATTATCTAGATCACTGGCTGTTAAATGAAGAGAATAATTTACTTACTTTATATAACCCCGATGGTTATGGAGCTTTAAATGTTTCTTATTATTATTTAAATGATAATGTTACTATTGATAGAGTTAATGAGTTAATAGATTATGTTTCTGATAACTCAAATGAAATTAATAGTAAAGAGCTGAAACCAAAAATTATAAATAATGAAAAATTTGTATACGTAGATTTAATAAACAATCTTGATGAATATTGGAGATATTGGATATATTCTAATAAAGAAATCATCTTATTTATTACTTATAATTGTGAAAATTCAGACATAGAAAAAGAGAAGTTAACTATAAACAATATAGTTGATTCTATAACACTTGACAATTAATATTACTATCTTAACAACCAAAGCTCCGAAGGAAAATCTTTCGGGGCTTTTTTTGTTTTATTTCCCGGCAAAGATCTGTTTGGCCTTTACGTTCTGCAGTATATTGTCAAGTACATAGAACAGGTGCGCCTTGTCCTCCTGTGGCAGTTTTTGGATGTCCTGTATTTTTTTGATCACATCGGTATCGAGCAAAAACTCTGTATTACCCACCAGGTAATCCAAAGAAACACCAAGAGCCTGACCCATTTTGCGTGCAATCTCAACCGATGGTGTCCTTTCGAATTCTAAGTTAAAAGCAAACTATTTATGTTTTATTTATTTCACCTATCGGGCTTGCCTAAGTTTAACATATGGTGTTCCCCTTTTTACTACTGCAAAAGCCCTTACCAGCTGGGCCGGACAAAATGCAACAACCTATAAAAAGAGCTGGTGCGGAGCTTTGCTCCGTGTCTTGCTTACACATACGAAGCAAGCCTACTATAAAAGTGGGCTTGTTATTTATTAATTTCTTAAATTTACCTCAGACAATAACAAAACCAGGAAGTTCTTTAACTTATTATTATACGGTAACAGGAGAAAAAGTCTGTAAACAGGTTGGGGCTGTTAAAAGGTACTATGCAGGTGGTTTTGAATATGACAACTCTAAAAACCTTGTATTGATCCACCATCCAGAAGGAATTGTAGAGAAAAGTGGTTCAACATTTACTTACGAATACTTTTTAAAAGATCATTTAGGAAATACCAGAATGGCTTTCCGTCCGAATGGTAGTACTAAAACAATTACCCAAAGAGTAGTTTATTATCCTTTCGGGCATACAGCTGAG
>JANQLL010000124.1 GCA_028280605.1 Candidatus Gastranaerophilales bacterium | reverse complement strand
CCCACTAAAATACTTTTCAGATTATTAAATCGAGTAAAGTTAATAAAATAAACTATTCTCTGAAAAGAGTAATCTGAAATTTAATTGATGAGCAGTATATTAAACTTTTTAATTCGCTTGCCCTGGTTTACAAATCTGCCCGATGAATGCCGAGTTAAAGTTAAATAATCAACGTGGGGGCTATTTGTCGCTTACCTAACTAAAGAGTAATTTGAAATTTGATTGATGAGAAGTATAAGACTTCAGTTATTTTTTTAATGACTAAATTAAAAAAAAAGTTACACTGAATCTGTTAAGCAAACTTGTATTTTGCCGGCATCTCTGCTTATAAGTTCTACCATTATTTTGTTCATGCCGTTATTTAAGCCATTGGCGCCTTGTAATAAACAGGTTGCTTCATCATTAAATTTAAAAAGCATAGGATTATCAGAATTAATGTGGTTTGCAATTGTAGAAACCCCTGATGCAATAATCTTAATAAGGTCAGAATCATAAATTTGGTCATTAATTTTAATAAAATTAATCCCTGTAATCATGCCCGGCCCTATTAGATTTTTTAGGTCAAAAGCGATACCTTCAGCAGTTTCTCTAAGACTACCTTTTCGATAAATTCTTTTGGCTAAAAAGCTCGGTATAACAGTCAAAACTAACACTCCTTTTCTTTTTTCCAGACTGACCTCTAACAATTTGTGATCTCTAAATACTTATACTTTTTAAGATTTCTTATTTTTATATTAACATACATTTTAAAGTTTTTAAAGTCATGAGAATGTTGATTTTCAGGATTTTTATTCCATACAATTATTGTCAGTCTGTTTTTTTGCTCTAAAAATTCATCTATCAAGTAGAAGCTTCGTTGTAAACCTTTCTTTTTCCAGTAGCTACCTATTAATTTGCCGTTTAAATAAAGCCAAGCTTTATCAAAAGGCATGTCAACCAACTCTAAAGATAGGGGTGAATTGGTATTTTTGAATACATCAATATCAAATTCGGTTGACAACCAGCCTAAATGATTGTTTTTACAGCTTGTTTCAATATTTTTTTCTGTTATTAAATTCCATTGCTTTAATTCTGGGGTCAGTCCGCCTCGAATATGCCATTTTATATCTTTTTGAGGATATGTCTTAAATTCTAAAATTCCCCTTGATGATTTTAAATCATTTTGAAATCCTTTATCAAATCCCATATTTTCCGCTAATACAGTAATTTGATTATTTTTTTTCTTTAAATATTTTTTATTAACTTCAAAAGTTATTGTTTCATTTAGCTCCATGCCATGATCATAATAAAATGCGTCATGCCTGTATACAAGCTCTTCATTAATATAAACTGCAAAGGTATGCTTGGCATTTATTTCAATTTTGTCGATGCAACCCGTAAACTCACCTTTATACCAGAGAAATCTGTCATATATATTATTTGATAAGCAATCGGTTACGTTGTTTTCAACTACTTTCCAGTCTGTATAATCATAATCACTATCGATTTCTTCAGCACAAGGCAATGAATTAAATTCGTTTATATTTAATTCTATTATTTTTTCATCATTTTCTATTTGTTTTGTTATAAAGTTATTTTTTAAATTATTTTCTTTTATATTTAAAGATTTAATAATATCGTAATTATTTAAATATAAAATATTAAGCTCGGTTTCTTTTTCAAATAATGCAGTATTGTTATTTAATACTAAATCTGCCCCGATTAATATTTTATCTTGGCTAAACCAGGTTTTATTAGCTGTATCTTCTGTAATAAAAATTAATTCAGTAACTTTTCCGTCTTTAATAAATCTATTGCTAAATATTTCTTTATCATAACCAGGTTTTAAGTTTATATTTAATACATTTTTATCTTTAAACTGGTCAAAATTATCAGAAATAACAGCATCATCATAGTTGCTTATTGAGAGATTTGCATTATCTTCTAAAATCAGGAAAATAGTTTCGTAATTGCCTTTTTGTAGTTTTTTATAGATGGAAATAGAGCTAAAGTCTAATTTGCAGCCAAGGCAATCCAAGCCGGCCGGTAGTATTTTCATATCTAGAGGATTTATGGATAATTTAAAACTATTATCATCTACTTTTACTTCAACTTGATTTGTTTCTTTGTTTAGATTTCTTATAAACAGCCAATCACAGTTGTTAGTATTGTCTTTTCTAAGCCTTGCATATATATTAGTATAACTTTCTGTCAAAATATCTTCAGATTCTGCTTTTAAATCTGTTGAACATAGATTATAAGAATCTAAAAAGCTATTTAATTCTTTAGATTTGTAATAACTTTCTTTTGGTATGCCATTTTCAGAAATTGGAGCAGAAAAATCATAACAAGCATAAACTTCAGCACATGGTAGTCTATCCCAGGATGTACCGCCACAGCCCATATAATGATTAAACATTGTTACGCCTTGCGATAATGCTGTTTTTGTAACAATATTTATATGCTCTTTTCCTAATATATCTATAATTTTTTTATATCCGACACCGTTCCATTTATCAAACCAACCGCCTTGCAGTTCTGCAATGTATAATGGTGCATCCTCAGAACAACCTTTTAAGTTATTTTCTATCTGGTCCAGCCCTCCAAAATTCTCTGGAAAATCGCGCCAGTCATATTCAAAATTAATACTCGGATAAGTGTCAAATGCATAAATATCAACTATATCAGCATATAAACAGGCTGAAAAAGCATCGTTGTGAAATAATGGAACTTTTACGCCCAGTTTTCGTGTTAAATCGTATAATTCTTGCATATAATCGGGCTCAACTTCATCAGTAGAATATTCATTTTCTATTTGAACAGTTATTACATTTTTGTATTCATTAATAATAGGAATTACTGTTGAGTACCATTCTCTAACAGGTTCCATATAAGGTTCAGAATAACAAAATTCATTTTCACATCTGTTTCTGAGCTTTGCATCTTTTTTGCTTAGTAACCAAAAAGGAAGTCCTCCTGCGGAAAGCTCTGCATTTATATAAGGGCCTGGTCTTGCTATTACAAATAGTCCTAATTCTGCGGTTATATCCAATAATTTGCGGATGTCTTTTGCTCCGCTAAAGTCATATTTGCCTGGCTCATCAGAATGATAGCCCCAGCAAAAATATAGATCTACAGCATCATAACCACAGGCTTTTAGTTTGGAAAGCCTATCTCTCCATATTTTTTCGCCAGGAGATCTGAAATAATGTAAAGAAGCACTTTTTATTAATTTTTTTTCATTGTCAATTTCTAAAGAATATTTATCAAAACCTATTTTCATAAAACCCTTCCTGGCACGCTCTTAATAACACCGCAAAGTGATAGTCATCACCTTTTTATATCTTCGTTATAAGCTCTGATGCACTTTAAGCTTATTTAAAAACATCAGAACTTGATATACCATTACTAACATTTTTATTATAATCATTTTTAAAAATTTGTTAATATAGTCAATCAAGTTATTTAACTTATTTTCTTATTATTATATCAAGTTTTCCCTTTTTATCAAAGATATCTATAACCAGGCCTTTTGATGTTTTTCGGAATTCTATGCCAACAGAGGCAGAGCCTACTTTTAAGTTTTCTATTGTTAGATAATTAAGCCATTCAGGAAAAATAGGGTTGCAAATACTTAAAGAATTTTCTGTTGCATCTGGTTCAATGTTTAAAATAGCTTGCAATAAGAAAAATACAGAAGCAGCAGCCCAAGCTTGAGGTATGCAGGATACCGGATACATAACAGGCGGGTCTAGTCGTTCTATTCTTCTGGAAAAACCACAGAATAGTTCAGGTAAGCGTTTATATTGCATTAGTCGGGCTGCCTCAAATAAACCTGTAAGCACTTTTAAGCTTAAATCAGGACGACCTACTTTAGATAATCCATATGCAACAATGCTATTGTCATGTGGCCATACAGTCCCGTTGTGATAGCTCATAGGGTTAAATGCATAAGCATCTTTGCTTAAAGTTCTGATGCCCCAACCTGTAAACATATCTTCATCAAAAAATCTTTCAGCCACAGGTTGAATATACTTATAATCTACAATTCCTGTTTCTAAGCAATGACCGGGATTTGTAGTGACAATTTTCATTGGGTTGCCGTCTTTATCTAGCCCCATTGATAAAAATTGATAATCTTCCAACCAAAAATCTTTATTAAACCTGTCCTTTAAATCCTGGATTTCCCTTAATAACTTTTTCTTTAGTTGAACTTCTCCAAGATGATCTGCAAGTTTTGCCATATTTTTTTTTGCAAGATAAACATAGCCTTGCACTTCAACCAGTGCAATAGGTGGCTCTGCAAGAGAACCGTCTTCGTTTACGCTTGAATTAAAAGAATCTTTCCATCCCTGATTTTCAATACCTTTTTCACTTTTCGTTTTATAGCAGGTATAACCATTATAAAGTGCGTATTTATCAATCCATTCCAGGCATTTTAATGCATTTTCCCATAAGCATTCTATGGTTCTTCTGTCATTAGTCCAATAAAAATACTCATGTAATAATATTAGCCATAAAGGAGTTGCATCAACAGTGCCGTAATAAGGACTGTGAGGTATTTCATTGTTTCTTGCAAGTTCTCCAAATCTTATTTCATGCGGAATTTTACCTGGTTCTTCATCTCGCCAGTCGTTATTTTCTTTACCTTGAAATTGAGCAAGTGTGTAAAGAACACTTTTTGCAAGTATAGGTGATAATAATAATGATTGTCTTGCTGCCAGTATACAATCCCTGCCAAATAAAGTTGTATACCAGGGTATGCCGGCTGCAATATATTCACCGTAGTAGGCTTTAACTCTGAGCATATTAATATCTCTATGCCCTCTGCCAAGCATTTCATTAAAGTCTTCATTATCTGTTTTGAAGATTGCTGTTGATTCGTACCATTTGTTATCGTCAATTATTGCGTTATCAAACGCAGTATTAAAGTCATAGGCTTTTATTTTCTCGGTAAAAGAGGCGGTTGATTTTAATTCTATTTGGAATTTTATTTCTTTTCTGTCAGTTGGTTCCAGTTCCAGCTCAAAAGTTAATTTATTTTCTTCAATTATATTTGGTAGCTCTTCTATGAATTTTATTTTTGTTGATAAAGTTGCTCCTGTTCTATCTTTATAGCTGAAATTTAGCATTTTTTCATTATAAACTGTTTTTATATCTGACCGTTTGCCACATTTTGAGGCTTCTCTGACCTCAAAAATATCTAAAAAATCAGCATCTAAAAATAATTCTAGCTTTAGATTAACTTTAAATAAGTTATAGTTTGCAATAGTTAAAGTTTCAAAATAAGAACCATAAATTATACTTTCTCTTTTTATTTGTATGGTTTCTTGAGGAATTAATTCTGAAATGTTTTTAGTATCAAACATTTCAAGGTTAGTTCCGATGATGATGGAAGAATGCCCTGATTCTGTAGAGGAAGACAGAACGATAATATCAGAATCGTTTATTTTAAGTTCCATACGGCTTAGGTATCTTGTATCGTCAGTATATAAGCCATATCCTGATGTATTTTGAGCAAGGATATTGCCGTTTTCATCTGTTACAAGAAAAATATTATTATTCTTTATGGTTCTTTTAACAGGATTAAAATTTTCTCCCATTAATGCGATTGACATTTTTTCTCCTGTTTTTCTTCTTTAAATTTAAATTTCATGAGTTAAAGATAAAGATTCATTTGAAGAGCTATTATGTTGCGCAATAACTTTTGCATACGTGTTTAGGTAGTTTTGCGTCATTATCTCAGATGAGAAGTTTTGCTGAATGTGCTCTCGGCATGTTTTTCTATCAATGGTATTAAGATATTTTATTTTATCTGTAAGGCTGTCAATATCATCTGCAATAAATCCGGTTACACCGTCTTTTATTACCTCTGGTATAGAACCCATATTAAGCGCATAAACAGGAGTTCCGCATGCCATAGATTCTGCCATTACCAGCCCAAAAGGCTCTGGCCATGTTACCGGATGAATTGTGGCAGATGCACCTTTTAAGAGTTTTACCTTTTTTTCATGCCCTAATTCGCCTATATAAATAATCTGTTCATTATCTATCAAGGGCTGTACAATATTTTTATAATAATCAAAGTCAGCTTTATCGATTTTTCCTGCTATTATTAGCTTCCATCCTGTATCTTTTGCTAATTGTATTGCAAGATGTACACCTTTTTCCTCTGACAATCTACCCAGGAACGCTAAGTATGGTTCTTGAAGGTTAGGTGTATCAGCATAGTCATAAGTATCTACCTCTATGCCATTATAAACCGTTGAAATATAATTTAACTCTTCTGCTCCAACCCTTTGAGAATCACTAATTGAAATAAAATTATGTTCTTTTTGCTTTTTGTATAGCTGAACTTCTTCATTTTTAACAAAGGCGCCATGCAGAGTTGTAACCACCGGAGGTTTTAATATATTTGCAAATGGCAGAAAATGAAAACCTACGTGGTTATGTATAATATCAAATTCTCTATTCATTTTTAGAACTGTTGAGAAAGATTCTATTTCATAAAAGTACGGAAAAATTGTACCCTTTTTGCGCATTGCTGTTTTTATTATTGGAATTAATTCAGCAGAAGTCTGAGAATCTCCTGTAGCAAAAAGAGTTACCTTATGCCCTTGTTTTATCAAATGCTCTGTCAAATTATAAACAACAAGCTCCGTGCCTCCATAAGCCTTTGGCGGTACGGTCTCCCATAACGGGGCTATCTGAGCGATTTTCATTAATTAACCTCCTAAAAAAACAAACATCTTAAAGCTAAATAAGCATATAAAAATTTTATTCTTATTTATATTGCTTATTTATCATAGGTTCTAAATTTATAAATATTGGACTATCTTATTAATTTATCCCCCTAAAAAGTCTTTTATATTTATACTTATTCTGTATTTTTTCCTGAAAGATAATAAATATAAAAGCTTTTACCTCTTTGCAAATTAAGAGTAACATAATTAAAATTTGTTGAGCAATTAGCTAGCAGGGCATACCCTAATGGATGCATTTGGATTAAAACATATAAAAAACCACCCTGCAAAAAAGGTGGCTTTCTATACTGCTCATCAATTAAATTTCAGATTACTCTTTTCAGAGAATAATTTATTTTAATAACTTTAACTCGATTTAATAATCTGAAAAGTATTTTAGTGGGAGTATACTTTATAAAATTTTTATCCGAAAATTGTATTTATAATATTATATTCATTAAACAATTTGTCAGATTTAGTATTTAATGACTTTTTATTATTTTTTTCTATTTTTAATTTTTTATTAAAGAAAGATTCTTTACAAATTTTTGCTAATCTATAGAAAGCCAATTTTTTCATTATAGAAGGAATTGAATATTTATTAATATTCTGTGTATTTATAATTTCATAATAATCGCTCTTAAGTTGCTTTTGATAAGCTTCTTGATCATTTAATTTTTCTTCTTTAGACAAAAGTAAAAGAAAGTTATCTTCTATGATTGAATAAATGTTATCTATTTTTTTATATCTACTTAGGTAATTTGTTGTTTCTTCCTTTTGCTCGAATATTAAATTGTCTTTTTGATCATGACCTGAAGTTGTATAAGCTGCTCTCATTTCGTTCCTCTTTTTCTTTTTATAAAAATAAGTTAGAATTAGTTAATGAAATATTATTTAAATACATTACAATAAATTTGAAATAATTAGAATTTTAAATTGCTCAATTAATATAAAAATTTACCTTTTGAAATATTGCTTAATTTTTTAAATATTTAAATTTTTTTTAATTTAAAAAATGATATAATGATAAAAATTTAACAGGCTTACAGGGGATACAATGAATTACATCTTATTCTTGCTTAATTTATTAACCACAACCATTTTTTCAATAGTACCTAATACCAGCCCGGATATTGAAATTATTTATCCGAAAGATAAGGCAACAATAAATGCGCCTTCTACATTTATTATAGGTAATACACATCCTAATGCCACCTTAAAGATAAACGGTAAAAAGGTAAAAGTTTATCCTAACGGCGGTTTTGTTCAGGTTGTAAAACTAAAAGAGGGCGATAATAGTATTAAACTTAACTCTAAGTATAAAAAACAGTCAGATAAACTTGCATTTACCTTGACTGTGCCAAGGCATGAAAAGACGATTCCTAAATCTCCCTTAAAAATAGATGCATCAACGATTAAACCAAATAAAAATTTATCTTTAATGCCGGGAGATACAATAATTGTTAAATTCAAAGGTTCAACCGGTAATAAAGCAAGCTTTGCCATTGGTAACAGAAAAGAAATACCAATGATAGAGTTACCTCCAAGGTATACCAAAACAGCTCCTGCTTTTGGTAAGTCTTATAAAACTTCAAAGAAGCCTTTAAAAGGTTTTTATAAGGGATCTTATAAGATACAGCCTAGCGATAGGTTCTATAACACCCCTGTTAAAATAAAATTAGCATCTAAAAATAAAGCTATTACTAAAATTATAAACTCCAGACTAACTACTTTATCAACAAAGGTACCCAAAGTTGCCAGAGTAATTAAAAATAAAGCAGTTGTCAGAACATTTCCAGGAGGCAGTAGGCTTACTCCTCTTCCTAAAGGTGTAAGATTGCAAATTCTTCAAATAAAAGGTAATGATTATAAGTTTAAAATGAGTAACAGTATGGAAGGCTGGATTGCTAAAAAGGATATAAGGATGCTTCCGTACGGAACTCCTGCGCCAACCAGCATAATAAGACATATAAACGTAAATTCTTATAAAAATAAAGTGCTTATTGAGTTTCCTTTAACCGAAAGATTACCGTTTAAAATAGATCAAGTGCCCGGCCCTCAGATGAATGTAAATATTTTTGGGGCTGTGGCTAATATAGATGTTTATCAATATAACCCTGATGATGATTTCATAAAAGAGATCAAGTGGGTACAGGTATCTAAAGATCACTTTAAAACTATTATTACCCCTAAAACAAAACAATTTTGGGGATATGACTATTATTATAAAAATAATAATTTGATTTTAGAATTAAAGAAAAAGCCTTTAATTAATATTGAATCACCTTTAAAAGGTAAAGTTATAACAGTAGATCCCGGACATGGAGGTAATGAGCTTGGTGCTGTAGGACCGACAGGTGTGCCGGAAAAAGAAGTAAATCTTTCTATATCTAAATATATGAAGGAAGAACTCGAAAAACGCGGGGCAAAGGTTGTAATGACCAGATTCTCAAATACAAAAGATGTTGGTTTGTACAGAAGAGTAAAAATTGCTAATAATTATAATACCGATGTTCTTTTAAGCATACATAATAATGCGCTGCCTGACGGTCGTGATCCTTATAAAGACCATGGGGCAAGTACATATTATTATAATTCTCAGTCTTTGCCATTGGCTAAGAGTATTCAAAAATCTATGGTTGATGAGCTAAAATTAAAAGATTTTGGTGTATTCTGGTCAAGCTTGGTGCTTACACGTCCTTATGAGTATTTGGCGGTGCTTATTGAGATAGCTTTTATGATCAATCCTGATGAATATATGCTATTAACAGACAAAGAATTTCAGAAGAAATCTGCTATAGCAATTTGTGACGGGTTAGAAAATTTTTATAAGTCTCAGGTCAATGCTAAATCAAAGCAAGCTAGCGATTTATAATGAGGCTTACTGAAACTCACCCGGGTGAAATGCTTTTTAAAACTATTAATACTTTAAAAAAATAAAAAAAAACATAAAAAAATAAAAAAACATGTTTGTTTTCAGTTTTTTTTATGATATTAATATTATTGTGAATGGAGTATGCCCTGGTAGCTCAGTTGGATAGAGCGTCCGCCTTCTAAGCGGCAGGTCGTTGGTTCGAATCCAACCCAGGGTGATTAATTTTTTGAAAAACAATTAGTTTAAATAAAACTAATATTAGGGCTAGAATTCGGTGCAGATTATCTGCACCATATTTTTTTAGAAAAATTAAAATTAACTGTATGAGTATTAATGAAAAAGAGTTCAAAAAAAGATTAGGCAAAAATATAAAATTTACACGTATGGAAAAGGATATGTCACAGGAAAAACTTGCAGGATTGATTGATGAGACTTGTCATACATCTTATATTAGCGCTGTAGAAAGAGGTCAAACTATTCCAAATGTTTTTAGACTTGTAAGAATAGCTCAAATTTTTAATGTGACAGTAGAAGATCTTTTAAAAGGTACAAACTATCTAGAATAGCTATAATATTTTTCCTATTATACAGGTTCTCAATTAAATTTCAGATTACTCTTTTCAGAGAATACTTTATTTTATTAACTTTTACACGATTTAAAAATCTGAAAAGTATTTTGGAGTTAGTATAACTTTATGATATTAAAGGAAAAATTCGGATTTCTATTTTTAGTAACGAAATATTACATTTGTAGAATTTTGCTTTTTTTAAGGCTGCAAAGATTTCAAATATATGCTAAGATATATATTAATAATATAAATATTTAAATAATTGATGAGTGTATTGAGTTATGAAAATAGCACAATATTTAAAAACTTTATTTTTTATTTTGTGGAATATCATAGTACTTTTATGCCCAATTATCACCCCACAAAATTTAACTAACGGAAAAAAGCTTTCTTTTTCCGCTTTTATGCGTATTGATGTTTATTTTTATAATATATTTTTATTTTTAAAAGAATTAAAAAAGAAAATAATAATAAATAAAAACAATAAAGCTGATGCTACATCAGCACAAACTACTAATAAAAATAAAAAACAAGCATTA
>JANQLL010000068.1 GCA_028280605.1 Candidatus Gastranaerophilales bacterium | reverse complement strand
CCAGCTTTTATTGCATGAAAGATTATACTTCCTCTACAATACTTTACTTTTCAGATTATTAAATCGAGTTAAAGTTAATAAAATAAACTATTCTCTGAATTGCGAAGCGGGAGCGTTAAAAAGTGAAATGGTCAATTTTACTTTTTATAAGCTCATTCAAAAGAGTAATCTGAAATTTAATTGATGAGCAGTATAAATATATAAATCATTGTTATTACTATTGTTCATAGATATTATATATTTCTTTTGTAAAGAGATATTAAGGTTTAAATAATAAATAAAAATAAAAAGGCAATTTCTTGATATTGTTTGTTTTTAATATAATACAGATAAATAAAAAACAAACAATATATACCAGACGAGTAAGAGAGATAAACAAATAACATAAAGAGAGGACAGAATTAAACTTAACATAGATAAGAGATAAAGATTTGAATTAACAAATAATATTAAACTTACAAATGTCAAAATGTTAATGTTAAACCGGTAAAGGCTTCCACTGGTGATAACAAAAAGTTCGAAACTAATAAACTAGTCTCTGAAAAGAGAAATCTGAAATTTAATTGAGAGACATAATAAATAATCAGACTGGGATAAATAAAGAACTTAAAAAGCATTTTTGACCAGGCTAACTTTACAGAGTAATCATTATACTAAAGCTACTAAATAAATTATTCTGCAAAGATTAATATAAAATACAATTAATAAACATTGATAATATATATTTCTTGCCAAAATTTACAAAGGCGAATAATCAGCTTTATAAACATTTATATAAACAAAAGCAATAAAAGATTTTTCTACATACACTACTAGTTGAGAGACATATCACCTACCTGACTTAATAACCACCTTGTCTTAAATGATGATTTCAACCACGGGTAACTTCTATTAACAAATAGAAGTTTTTTTTTGCTCGGCGTCAGCTTTTATTCTTTGGCTATAACACAAAAAACAATCCTGACTTGACTCTTCTTTTATGAGAAAAATCAGGATTATTGTTTATGATTTTCATCTTTTAAGTTTTTGATTTTACTATAGTGATGAATAAATTTTAATTTTTTATCTAATTACCATATGATTTAGGTTCTTGCAGATTGGCACCTTTTGTATTCTCCGTGCCGTCTATATAATCAAATAATTTTTTTAGCACTATCCGAAAATTTCAAACCCCCATTGAGAAGAGTCATCAGGAGTTTTTGTACCTGCATAACCATCATGTGATGGCTTTTCAGGTTCTTTCTTATCTTCAAGTAGTGGAACATTGGCAGTTTGTTTAGTAGGATGAGCTTTAGGTGCTATTGTATCAGCATTAGACTTTGAAGCTTGTGCAGTGTTCGATTTAGGTGGCTCAAATACAGGTTTAGATGCAGGTGCAGAAGCTTTATGTCGTTTTATGTCATCTTTAGCTGCGTTATACATTGCAGGCACTTTTGACCCCTGTTTTTGGCTAATTGCCGGATTACTCATAAATTCCTCCTTATAAGTCTTTAATTAACGTGTAAACTGCTTTGCTTTCATAACTATACTAATTCTTCTTATTTTATTTTTAATTTTGTATATACAATGTGCTAATGTTTTATGTGATATTATAATAAAAACAAAAAATAGGTCGTATGTGCTATTATTTTTATTAATTTATTATAAATATCAAAAAATATTTTAGTATTTATAAAAAACAATCCTGGCTCTTCTTTGATGAGAAAATCAGGATTGCTTTTTGTAAATATAATCTTTTAAATTTTTGATTTTAGATAGAGATGAATAACTTTCTCTAATCTATATCTTTTATCATATAATTTAGTTTCTTGCTGATTGGTCCCTTTTATATTCTTCGTGCCGTCTATAAAACTATCCGAACATTTTTTGAAACCTTTCACTGATAGAGTCATCAGTAGTTTTTGCAGGTGGATTATAATTCATTGCAGCTTCTTCAGCTGATTGTTTTTCAGGTTCTTTCTTATCTTCAAGTAGTGGAACATTGGCAGTTTGTTTAGTAGGGTGAGCTTTAGGCGCTATTGTATTAGCTGAAGATTCCGATTTAGGCGGTTCAAATACAGATGCAGGCGCAGAAGCTTTAGTTTGCTTAATGTCGTTTTTAGCGGCTTTGTTTTTTGCAGGCACTTGTGCCCCCTGTGCTTGCTTAATTGCCGGATTGCTCATAATATTCCTCCTTATAAGTCTTAAATTAATGCGTAAACTGCTTTACTTTCTTTTTTTCTTGTATAACTATACTAATTCTTTCTATTTTTAAATTTGTATATACAATGTGTTAATGTTTTATGTGATATTATAATAAAAACAAAAAATAGGTCGTATGTGCCATTATTTTTATTAATTTATTATACTGCTCATCAATTAAATTTCAGATTACTCTTTTCAGAGAATAGTTTATTTTATTAACTTTAACTCGATTTAATAATCTGAAAAGTATTTT
>JANQLL010000064.1 GCA_028280605.1 Candidatus Gastranaerophilales bacterium | reverse complement strand
ATCAGGAATTTACTCCAGTTGCCTGTGCGCATTATATGCATGTATTCTTTGCCGACTGTGTCGAATTGCATTTCTGTGGTTTTGACTGCTTCTAAAAGACGGTCTTTATAGCCCATCAAGTCGCAGTTTTTGGCAAAACGGCGCAACAAGACAATTTTATTGCGCAGTCTGTAATACAGGATTGATGCGTACTTATCATTGTCCTTTTGGCATGTATCTTCAGTTTTTGCAGCTTCATTACTCAAAGCAATATAGCCTCACAATATCTTGCCCGATGTTAAACTAAACTTTATGCAATATATTTTTTATTTGTTTAATATATATTATAGCTGTTTTTAAATTTAAATGCATGGAAAATTTCGGGTTTTCCGAAAAATAGGCTATTTTGTTAAAAAACTGTTACATTTAACTAATTTTATTTTCACTTTAAAATGAAAAGACTATCTTTATCTTGTACTGATAATTATCGACATATCACTTTTAAGTACTATAGCGCGAAAAGGTATAACGAGGATTAGATATTTTAGGGTTTGAAATGAATTCCTCAAGAAGAGGGATAATATCATTAATAAAAACAAAAGACTCATTATTTTTATGCGTTTTTAATAGCTCGTTGAAATAACGTTCTTTTATTAAAAGGTAGTATTTTTCGTAGCAAAGTTCTTGTCGTTTTCTAATTTCTTCTAAATTTATTTGTTTGTTTTTTTTGATATCAATATAACTATTATCACAATAGTCTAAAAAGTTCTTAGAAAATTCAAATAAAATAACTTTTTTAAATGTTTTGTAGTCTATATCATAATAAATATCGAAAATATTTTGATATTTATGGACCTTAGTGCTAGTATACATTGCCTTCAAAATATCTTCTTTATTTTTATTCCTACATATAAATTCGGCTACAAAATATTCTTGGATAGATTTATGTGCCCATCTATAATCATTTCCATCCAAAAGAATGATCTTTTATATAATTTAAGATAAATTTAATAACTTCCTTTGCAAAGTCAGGCTTAGATATATTTGTTCTGCTTTTTTTGCATTGAATAATACCTTTATTTTTTCCTTCTAAACTAAGAACAGCGTCTCTTCCTTGTTCTCCAACACCTTGCATAAGTTGAATTTTATCAAATTTTTCTTTAACATCATCTTCACTTTTATCTATTTTAACTCTAAAAATCTGATACAAAAGATTTTCAAACTCTCTAGCACTAAATTTATCATAATTATAATCTTTACCACAAAGAGCAATTGGTTTATTTATATTATTTATTTCATTTTCTATTACTTCGTTTGATATTACTTGCATACTTTGAAAAACCTCCCCGATCAAAATGCAATATCATTATAATAAAGTATATTAAGTTTTTTATAAATATTATATAAAAATTTACTTTTTTATTTTCTTTCTAATAAAATGTGCCTACTGCACAAAAGCTTGACGACCCTGTTGCGTAGAAAAACCACATTAAATGAAATAATTTATAACTGTACAGTCGGCAACTTTATAATAAAGTTACTGCCCTTGCCCGGTTCGCTATTTACTATTATTTGGCCGTTGTGTTTTTCTATGATTTTATAGCAAATAAACAAACCCAACCCCGTGCCCATACCGGCTTTTTTTGTGGTGAAACCAGGCTCGAATATTTTATTTAAATTCTCTTGCGCAATGCCGCTGCCCGTATCAGCGATTTCTATATATAAGTGGTCTTTGTTACTATGCGTTTTGATGGTGATTTCACCCTGGTTTTCTATACTTTGGCAGGCGTTTATCAGTAAATTCATAAAAACCTGATTAAGCAAGTTGGGATAGCACTTGATAGAGGGGATTTCATTGAATTCCTTGATGATTTTTATTCTGTCTTTGGTTTCGTGCTTAGTCAGCAACAATGTACTCTCTATGCCTTGATGCAGATCAGCTTCCTTTTGTTCAGCTTCGTCTAAGCGCACAAAGTTCTTTAGGGTGTTAACCATCCCGTTGATACGTTTTATAGCTTCTTTGGTTATTTCTCCCGTAGAATCTATAGTGAGTGCTACGTTTTTTGCGGTACCCGGCAAGTTGTCTACGGTTATTAACTTTTGCAGGTATTTATTGGTTAGTTCGACGTTGCTGTTAATTGCAGCTACGGGGGTATTGATTTCGTGAGCTATACCAGCGACAAGCTGTCCTAACGACGCCATTTTCTCCGATTGGATAAGTTGTGCTTGGGTTTCTTTTAGCTCAAAAAGGGCGGTTTCTAGCTCTTGGTTTTGAGTTTCGAGCTTTTTGAAAAGCATTGCTTGGTTTATCGCAACCGCCAGTTGCGCAGCGATGCCCTCTACAAAGTGAAGCTCCTCTTCGTGCCAGTTTCTGGCTTTGTTTATATGCCAATAAATCATTAGCCCCAGGATTTCTTCTTTGTAAACAACAGGTGTAACTAATCTGGGGCGGGGGGCTGTGGTGTCATCACTATTTTTTAACAGTTCTGTGGATATTTGAGATTTGTTTAGATTTATAGCTTCTTTTATTATAATGTCTTGCGAAAAATCATAGTTGCTCTGCGTTTGCGAGCTTTTTATATTCCATTCGTGCTTTACATTAAAACTTTTTGTAAATTTATCATAACCCGCAAAAACGCCTTTATACACGCCTAAAGTCTGACATATTTGCTCTAGGGTGGTTTGTATTATATTATTTAGGTTTAGTTTGCCGGTGATTGAAGCTGAGATTTCATTTATTAGATTTACTCTTAATGCTTGCTCTTCGGCTATTTTTTTTAGTTCAGTATAGTTTTTATTTTCTTTTTTTAATTTTTTATTTTCTTTTTGAAGAGTGTTTATATTGTTTATAATCTTTTTGTATTCGATTTTTTCTGTAATATCATCAAAAACAATTAATTTAATATCATCACTGACAAAGCAGTTAATAAGCAGCTTTTTAAAATTATTATGTGATATCTGAAAATGAGTTTCTGTGATCAGTTTTTGTTTTGCAGTCAAAATCGCAGTGATAGGATTGTATTTGAGGATATCTTCTTCGTTTAATATA
>JANQLL010000047.1 GCA_028280605.1 Candidatus Gastranaerophilales bacterium | reverse complement strand
TTCAGGACTAAAAAGGTTTGTGAGTATGATTGATCAGTACTTTGCTGCCGGCGGTTCACAAATGCAGTTTAATGTAGTCAGCAGGAAAACACTTCTTGATGCTCAAAAGCATCCTGAGAATTATTCCGACTTAATAGTAAGAGTTGCAGGATACAGTGCATATTTCACGCAATTATCCAGGGATGTTCAGCAGGATATTATTGAGAGGACGGAAGAAAGATTGTAATTTAATTTTAATTGGAGGTAATAAAATGAAGAGAAAAAAACTTGTTATCCTTGGAAGCATAATTTTTTGTTTTATCATATCAGCAGCGTGTTCATCCGACACATCACCAGACAATTCCAAGAGTAAAACCGGCAATGAAACTTTACAAATAACCCAGGCAATGATAGATTCAAAAGTCGAAGAGCCTATAGGAGAGAAAGATCAATTCAAAGGTATTACCATAGGCTTTTCACAGAGAAATTTAGCAGGCAGTGAATGGTATGAAAATCTGATCCGGGTGGCTAAGATGGAGGCAGAGCATCTCGGTGTTAAGCTGGTTGTTTTGGATGCCCAAAGCAATCTTTCCAAACAGGTTTCGGATATTGAAAATCTCATCAGCCAAAATGTTGATGCAATAGTTCTCAATCCGCAGGATTCATCAGGGATATTACCTGCCGTCAAGAAAATCCATGACGCTAAAATTCCTTTAACGGTAGTTAACAGTGCTCTAGACCCTGCCGGTGCTCCATTTACCTTTGTATCCACCAATGCTTTTAATACCGGCTACAAATCCGGTATGGAGCTGGCAAAAGCAGTTGATAAAAAATATGGATGGAAGAATGAAATTAAGGCTTTGGTACTTAGTGCAAACCCGCAGGAATTAGAGTCCGACCAGCGTCGCTGGGGCCAGTTAGCCGGCTATAATGACTATATACTGCAAAAGTATGGTAAATCCAACCTGAAAATAGTAGGCTTCGACTATTACAAATGGGTTCCTGACGAATCCCTGGCCAAAATGCAGGATATGCTTCAAGCGCACCCTGATGTTGACGCAGTATTTGCTGCTTGTGACGGCGGTACTCAAGGTGCTGTACCCGCTTTAAAAGCTGCAGGCCTGCTTGGGGATGTTCTTGTAACATCAATAGATGCAAGAAAAACTGTCTTACAGTGGGTTAAAGACAATGACAAAGGAATAGTGGCATCCGTATCAAACGATCCCAGGCTGATGGGTAAGTGGGCCGTATTCTTTGCCGCGCATGCATCTAGAGGTACTGTAACACCTGCTACCTTCTACGTTCCAAATCCTGCTATAAATGAAGAGAATGTGGACAAGTACCTTGATCCTGACTCCAGGTATTGATAAAAACAAAGGGGTTTGGTCAAATCAAGCCAAACCCCTCTTTTTTACAGGAGGTAACTTATGACAAAAAGTACTGTGCTTGAGATGATTGGGATTAAAAAAGAGTTCCCTGGAGTAAAAGCATTGGATCAAGTAGATTTCAGTGCCCAAAAAGCAGAGATCCATGCCTTGGTTGGGGAGAACGGAGCAGGTAAATCTACACTGATGAAAATATTAAGCGGTGTATACTCCTGCAGCACTTATGACGGAAAGCTTAAGCTGTACGGAAAAGAAAAGAAATTTTACAAGCCTAAGGACGCTGAAGAAGCAGGAATAGTAATTATACATCAGGAACTAATGCTTCTGGATGAGCTCAGTGTAGCAGAAAACATTTTTTTGGGCCATCTCAACAATAAATGTGGTCTGGTCAATTGGAAAACTGTTTATGAAAGGGCCCAAAACATCCTAAAGCAATTGGACGCGGAGATTGATGTACGTATGAAAGTCAAAAACCTGGGTGTGGGACATAAGCAATTGGTAGAAATAGCCAAAGCGCTGTCGCTGCAAAGTAAAATTCTTATACTTGATGAACCTACGGCAGCACTGACTGAAATTGAAATAGTCCATCTATTCGGTGTCCTTAAAGAACTCAGAAAAAAAGAAATGACTTTAATCTATATTTCACACCGGATGGCAGAGGTCTTTAAATTAGCAGATAGAATATCCGTCCTTAGGGATGGAAGGTTAATAGCCACTGAAAACAAACATGGCTTGTCCCATCGAAAGGTTGTCTCAATGATGGTTGGGCGAGAAATCTGTACCATGTATCCGGTTACCAGGGTTAAACCTGGCAAAGAGCTTTTAAAAATCGAAGATTATTCCTTAAATGGAACTGAAAAAACTGCCCAGGTAATTGTTAAAAATGCCAATTTATCACTAAAAGCCGGTGAAATAGTTGGAATTTTTGGCCTGTTGGGTTCAGGAAGAACAGAGCTTGTAAGTTCAATTTTTGGTGCATATAGAAGAAAGGGGATAGGGAAAATCTATATAAACAGTTTTCCTGTAAATATAAAAAACCCAAAGCAGGCAATAAAATATGGATTGGCTTTTGTTACGGAGGATAGAAAGCAAAACGGCCTTATACTTAACACCGGTGTAATTCAGAATATATCATTAGCTACATTAAAGACTGTTTCAAAAAAAGGCATATTATACAGTCAGACTGAAAATAAGCTGGCAGATCGTCAAATAAAGAATTTAGGCATAAAAACAGCAGGTATTGGAGTTAATGCTTCCAAGCTTAGCGGAGGAAACCAGCAGAAGGTTGTGCTGGGAAAATGGCTGTCAACCAAGCCTGGCATTTTAATCCTTGACGAGCCTACCAGAGGTGTTGATGTTGGGGCAAAATCAGAAATATATCAGATCATAAGGGATTTGGCAGATAGCGGAGTCGGCATTATAATGGTATCCTCCGACCTTCCTGAAATAATTGGTATGAGTAACCGTGTTTATGTTATGAACCAAGGCCAAATTGCCGGTGAGTTTGATAAAGCCGATCTTACTGAGGAGCTGATTATGCAATATGCAACCGGAATTTATAATTAAACTACAGGAGTGGAAAATAAAAAATGTCCTACGTTACTGAATCAAAAGAGAAAAATCAAAAAATGAACAGCAAAATAATGCTGGATTCTTTACCAGGTTTTCTGGGGAAAAACTATTTAATCGTTACTCTTGTTATACTGATTATTGCAGGCATGATACTGTCAAATAAATTCTTTATGACACGAAATATTTTAAATATTTTACTTCAAAACTCCATGATGACCATAATATCAATGGGTATGCTTTTTGCGATTATTACAGGTGGAATTGATCTTTCTGTAGGCTCTGTAGTAGCTTTAAGCGGATGCCTTGTTGCCGGATTTATCCAGGGAGGTGTTAGTACACTTCCGGCAGTATCACTGGTCTTACTTCTTATGGCCCTGGTAGGTATGACCAGCGGCATACTGGTTAGTTACGGCAGAATAGCTCCATTTATTGTTACGCTGGCTATGATGACTATTGTTAGAGGATTGGCTTATATTTATCAGATAGGAGCAGACAGGAGAATAGACGGTACTGCCTTAACTGAAACAATAAACTCCAATATTGGAATTATACCCGTACCTATTATTATTATGGCTATAGTTGTCATATTAGCAGGTTTTATTTTAGGAAAAACAACCTTCGGCAGAAGTGTATATGCAATAGGAGGCAATTCCGAAACTGCACGCCTGGCAGGAATTAATGTTAATTTAAATGTTATCCTGGTATACATTATTTCATCAGTGCTCGCAGCTATTTCAGGAATTATTCTGGCAGGACGTTTGAGTATGGGTACGGCTTTAGTAGGGCAGGGCTTTGAGTTGGATGCCATAGCTGCCGTAGTAGTAGGCGGTGCATCATTATCAGGCGGTACGGGAACGGCAGTAAACACATTGATGGGGGCCTTTATTATTGGAATCCTGGCAAATATCATGAACTTGATGGGAGTAGCAGCATACCCCCAGATGATTATTAAAGGAGTTATTATTGTAGCTGCCGTATTAATTAAAAGAGGTCTGGGAAAGAACGAATGATAAGAGAAAAAATTTTAAAAGCCTTGCCCAAACAGTTGGAAGGTGTATCCGGAACAGTAACTGAAATTGAACGCTATGCAATTCACGACGGTCCGGGCATTCGTACACTCTTATTCCTCAAAGGATGCCCGTTAAGGTGCAAATGGTGCTGTAATCCGGAAACTCAACAAGGTTATGCTGAAATGGTCTTTTTAGAAGAAAAATGTATAGAATGCGGCCGCTGTTTAAACGCTTGCCCATACGGCGCAATAGCTCATTCCAATGAAAAAATGACAGTAAACAAATCGGTTTGTAAAAAAAACTGCTTTGGAAAAACTCAGCATTTTCCCTGCACTGTGAATTGTTACACGAAAGCCAGGCAAGTGGCTGGAGAGTTGATGACTGTTTCTCAGGCATTCATGGAAATCAGCAGGGATACTTCTTTTTATGAAGCTACCGGTGGGGGAGTTACCGTTTCCGGTGGAGAACCAATGATGCAGCCGGAATTTGTGTATGCCCTTCTGCGTACCTGCAAGGAAAACTGGATTAATACTGCCATGGAAACAAGTGCTTCCGGTTCCTTAAAAGATTATGAAGAAATTCTTCCTTATCTTGATGTGCTTTTTGTTGACTTGAAAACTGCAAAGCCGTTGCTGTATAAAGAATGGACAAAGTATGATGGTAATGAAGCATTGGCTGTTATACATAAATTATCGGAAATAGCAGGAAAATATGCAACTGAAATGTATATTCGTGTTCCGGTGATTCCCGGCTTTAACGATACACAACAAGATATAAGAAAAATCGGGTGTTTTATTAAAGAAAAATGCAGGGGATTTAAAGGTATAGAGCTTTTGCCTTATCACAAATTAGGAAGGGGAAAATATAAAAGCCTTGGTCTTAATTATGAATTAAACAACATAGAACCTCCATCTGAAGAATGTATGGATAAATATTATGAAATTCTATTAAACATGGGTATTAATGTATGTAAATTTTAAGTATGCACGCATCATTTTAGAAAGGCCTTATTTCATAAACAATATATCTAATTCATCAATATATTGTTTTTTCCCAATATACCACACATTATTATACTTTATTCTATCCTGTAGGAATAACATCGATGTAACTTTAGTTTCATTTTTATAATAAATTTTTATCCAGTATATCCATCCTTTTATATCTTCCTGCTTAATCTTTTTAAACTTTATTTCATTTAATAGTTCAATTACTTTGTTTATTTCATTAATATTGTCAATTATTTTTTTATTTCCTCCGCCTTCTTTTATAATTTCAATTTTCTTTATTTTCTCTGTATTTAAGTATATAGGATTTAACAAATTTCTTTGTATTATTAGTATTATAATAATTAATATAAATACTAAAGTAAAAATTATAAAAAAATTCTTTTTCTCCATCATCCCGCCTCTATTCTGCTAATAATGGAAAAGCTATGACAGAAAGTTATGTAAAATATTATCAGTCATAGCTTTTCTAATTAATTATACTAATATAATATTAATAGTGCCAATCTAAATATACCATATATGTATTTAGTAAAAAAGCCAATAAAAGCGTTATTATATCAAAATAGGTAATAACGAATATAAGTTAATAGATACTAAAACAGGGTCAATAAAAGGTTAATATTTCATTACAAAACATTTTTTTGTAAAAAAATTTGGTGTTTGTTAATGAATTGGTTATAATATAAATGTAAGCAGTCCAGCCATAACGGCTGACATGGTAATTTAATTAATTAAAATAATCACCGTATATTGAATAAAATAAAATCTTAATAGGGGATAGAAACCCAGAAAAGAAGTTTTAGGACATCTTTCAAACACTTAATAATAGAAAATTACAGTCAACTTCCAATTATCACATTATACAAAATAAAGATATGATGCCAAATAATTCGTGAATTATGGTGCAGGCATATGAGAATGACGAAAGTACAAAAAAGACAATTAGTTA
This sequence comes from Candidatus Gastranaerophilales bacterium, assembly GCA_028280605.1. Classification (GTDB taxonomy): domain Bacteria; phylum Cyanobacteriota; class Vampirovibrionia; order Gastranaerophilales; family JANQFW01; genus JANQFW01. The sequence goes on along the minus strand of JANQLL010000047.1, from coordinate 5,339 downwards.
TAGAATTCCTTGAATGTGCTCGTATGAGTGGGGTAGAGGTGCAAAATGCATATTTCACTAGAACAGGATTAAAAGCACAGGCATGGAATAACTTATACGAAGTAAATGTGACAAACAAGTTCTTCTGCATAGTTGGTACAGGTAAATATTTCAAGCGGCTGGATGGAATTTACACAGATAAGCGAAAACAGGAAAAGGCTCAAAGTAAGGAAAAAAAACAAGGTTTTAGATGGAAAGCTGTTAATGTATATAACTATTCAGATGAAATAAAGGAAATATCAGAAATAGAGTTCACAAGGTGCAAGGATTACAGTAATGCAGGACGTAAAAAGGGTAAGACTGCAACAGAAACAAAGAAGGAAAACAGGAAACGTAATCTGCAAAGAGTGAAAAGAAACGTTCGTCGTCTAGCATTGGCAAATGATATGGGACAGATGCACATTACATTGACATATGCAAAGGACCAGGAGGATTACAACAAGGCAGATGATGAATTCAAGCAATTTATATTTAAATTAAGGAAAGAATATCCACATTTAAAGTATATTGCAACAAGGGAAATCCAGGAGAGCAGGGCAGAAACCTATGGTAAAAGAGTAGTACATTATCACATGTTGATAAACCAAAGGGTTAATAAGAAAAAGCTTGATAATATATGGAGTCATGGATGGACGTGGATAAATAAACATAGTACTCAATATGATGCGGTGTCATATGTAATTAAATATATTGTAAAGAATGCAGGTAGTGAAGAATTTGTAACAGAAGGTGGAAATATGAAAAAAAGTTATTTAAGTTCACAAGGTCTTAAAAGTGAGGTAGAACGTTGCACAGCAAAATTTTTCATCAAGAATCCAGAAGATTACGTTCTATTCCAGGATGAACGTAATTTTTTAATGACTAACCTTGAGCCAGTATGGGATTTTCCATTTGAGATTGAAACAGGAGACAAGGATAATCCAGTAATAAAAGGACATAGTACCTTGTGCTGTCTCAAAAATAATGCAGATGGTAAAAAGAATGTGGAATATAGAAATGCAAAATAGCATTAAAATTGAAATCGGTATGAAATGCTGGAAGTGTAGGGCAGGGGAGATAATTGACAAAGAGCCACATAATGAAGGTAGAACATTAATATTTGAGTGTAGTAATTGCGGTTGCTGGTTTGATGGTGATTACCAGCCGGAATATATAATATGCAAAGGAGGGTTTTGAATAATGGTAAAAATGATGGAAAGCAAAGTACAGGAATTATTAGGTTGTCAGAATGAAATGGTTGTCCTGGTAGGTAAAGTATATGACCTTGAAGAGCAGATTAAAACTGGAACTGGTGAAGTCTATTACAGATTTAAAGTAAAGGTCATGAGACAAACAGATGATGTTTATTCTGTAAGCTTCAATACTTATTTATGCTTTATGCCTGCTGCTGTGGCAGACAAGCATATAAAAATAATGGAAGATATTGAAGGAAAAGAATCTGTCATTATGGCTCGTCCAAGCTGTCGTGTTAAAAAAGTTAAATGGCAGGAGAAGACATTTGAAGTAAATGATAGGTTTCAACTGTTTATTGAACGTGTGATTCAAAATGACGAGTAAAGATAAAATCATTGTAGTAATATGGATTTCAATGATAATTTTTGGGCTTGTAATAGGAATAAGTTCTCTTATAAAAGAGAAAAAAGACTCGGAAAAGTGAACGAATCAAAACATGGCGGGGTTGTGCAGTGGTTGTATGCCGGTCTTGTAATCCGGAGGAATGGGAGGTTCGAATCCTTCCCCCCGCATCCAGAAAGGTTGGTGGTATTTACAAAAAAATTATTAGTAATTTTCATTGTATTTTTGCTTTTGATAACTAATCATATTTATATATTTGCGGATGGACCATATGTGTATTATGACGGAGTAAGAAAATTTGAATTAGATGTAGGTTTTTTTAATGATAGAACAGATACATTATGGAATATAAATTATCAAGAGCAGATAATAAAAGGTTATAGTGATTTGGGTTATGATGTTTATGTAGTAAGATTTGAAAGTAGTGATGGTAGTAATATATATTATTATCCTTTTATTACTAAAGATGGATTAGAGCCATATGCTTGTGTATATGCTTCTAATGGTTATTGGTATATTAAAGCACAAGGCTTGTTACTTGACGGTGAATTTTTAATAACTAAACGTATGGCAAGTGCTATGGATGATGTATGGAGAAAAACATATAATGGTGATTATTATACTGGAAGAATATATAGTAGTTATCTTGAGGGAAAAGTAGAAATATTTAAGCTAAGTAAAGGGCCTGACGCAATAATTAATGTTCCGAAACATGGTGGTATATATTATGGAGTATTACCTGATTTTTCTATAACGTATTATGGAGTAAATACAGATTTTAATACTTTTTATTCAACATATGAACTAATAGAACATGATACTTTAATAGATACAGGTTTTTTTGGTGGTGAATTATGGGAATGGAGTGTAGGTGAGACTGATACATTTAATTTAATAAAATTAGGTTTTCAGCCTGAAAGTGGTAAAAAATATGATTTTATTGTAACTGGTTATGATGATTCACAACCAGGTCTTATTATATATCCTGAGGTTGCAAGAGTAACTTTTGTATATTATGAGTTACAAGAAGGAGTTTACTTTAAGGGAGTAATAAATGGTCGTGTATATCAATATATTCCATCTGATATGCAAATAGCAATTTTTACTGAAATAGGTTTTCCGTATACTTTATGGGTAAATGATAAGCAAATACAAGGTGTATCATTTGAATTTGCAGATTTATACGATATTAAGGTTGTTCGATACGCTAAATATGGAATGAATGAGTGGAAAGTAAAAGATAGTTCAGGTAAAGTTGTTGCAAGTGTTACATTTCAAGTTTTAAATTCAGTATATGAGGATCTTCCGGATTTTAATATTTTAGAGCCATCAACGTGGATAGCACCTTTTGTAAATATGTTTGGAAAACTTCAGTCAGTTATATTTCCAATACAGCAATTGTTTCAATCTGCATTTGGTTTTTTTCCATCTGAATGGATACTTCTTGGAAGTATTTCTATTACATTAGGTGTGTTATTAAGATTGTTTGGGAGGTAGAAATGATAGCAATTGAATTTGTAGGTGAAACAATTTTTAAAATTTATAATAAATTGGCTGAAATAGAAATGATAGCAGGTATAACGTGGCTTCAATATTTAGTTGGTATGGTTGTAATGACTTTGCTTGTTGAGTCTTATATAAAAATTATTAATGCAGATTCAGCTGCAGATGTAGGAGATATAGTAAGAGAGAGAAGGAAAAAGAGGAAAGAGAGGAAGTCATGATTCAGGAAGAATTGTTGATGGAAATATCATCAAAATTAGATAATTTGACTACAGTAACGGAAGCTGTATATAGTTCATTAGAAAATAATAATACAATGTTTTCTTCGGTAAGTTCTCAAATTATGGGTATAGAGCAATATTTAATTTTAATTGGATTTTGTGTATTAGTAGGTTTAGGATATAAAGTTTTATTTGGAGGTCGTAAGGTATGATATTTGAAATGCTTGATAATATATTGGGTATTATTCCAACAGAGTATTTGGTTATTAGATATGCTATCGGATATTTAATACTGATAGAGCTTATAAAGCATGTGCTTATGATGTTTGGTTTTGTAGTAGGTTTTATTAAAGGAAAATAGAAGGGGGTTATTATTACAGCTGTACCAAATGTTGAATTACAGGGATTGATAGCAGATTTAGGTAGTGTAGTAACATTTTTGCTTGGAAGGTTTGCTAATATCTTATCACTGTTTACTTCTGAACCATTGTTAATGTTATTGCTTGGTATTATGGTTATGGGTGCAATTATCGGTTTATCTATGCGTGTAGTACATAGAAGGTAAAAATGCACAGTATAAGGAAAGGAGGTATTTAATTGGCTCAATTATTGCTTGATTTGGGCGAAGTGGTAACATATGTCATTGGCGAATTTACTAATGTTTTAGGATTATTCACAACAGAACCTTTATTAATGTTACTGCTCGGTATTATGGTAATGGGTGCAATTATCGGACTTTCTATGAGGGTAATACATAGAAGGTAAAAAAACCCCAGAACCTAAATTTATTTGGTTCTGGGGTTTTTTCATATTTATAAATTGTGGGGTAATTATGAAAACAGGAATTGAAATAATAATGGGACGTCCAGGTATAGGAAAAACTACATATCTAGCTTTGATGGCAAAAAAGAGTTTAAAAAGTAAAATACCTGTATATTCAAATGTTGATATTGCAGGCTGTCATATATTGAGCGTCAAGGAAGATTTGATGAAATATCATATTGAAGAAGCATTGGTTATTATAGATGAGGCAGGAAAAGAATTTAATGCTAGGGATTTTAGAAAATTTACAGATAAATTGTATGAATTTTTTACACTGCATAGGCACTATAAGCTTAGAGTATTATTAGCTGTACAATTTTGGGATAGATTAGATATTGTTATCAGAGAATTGGTACAAAAGATATATATTTTACAACCAAGTATAATAGGTAGATGGTTTGTAAAGATTCAGGAGGTAGGAGTAGAAATAACAGTTGATGATGAAACACATACTATTATTGAAAAATTCTACAGGATTCATCCATTTGCAGGAGGTGTGCATTATAAATTAAGGTCTCCGGCATATCCTTTATTTAATACGTATGACCGTAAAAAGCTTGAAAATAAAAACTTTGAAAAATGGTCTGATTATGAGTACAAAAACATAATTATAAAAATTACATATAAGCTAAAAATGATTTTTAATGATGTAATACGAATATCGTGGCTGCAGCTCTCCAGGATCCGGAATAATGTATTACGAAAATAATTTATCACCCATATAATAAAAAAAATTTGATATTCGTCAAAAGATTGGTTATAATATAAATGTAAGCAGTCAGCCAAATGATGGCTGGCAGAATCGTATTATAAAATAATCACCTAACTGCCAAGTACAGGGTGATTATTTTTTATGATTGAATTTCAGTATAGCTATCAGTAGCATACCGAACATGAAAACAATACAGATTGTCTCATATGTAGTCATCATAAGCGTCACCCCCTTTCATAAGGGAGTTCCAGCCATCACCCTGCATGACTGCTTACAAACTTGATTATAACATAAAATTCTAAATATGCAAACTTGTAATACAATAAAAACTGCAGCTGAACCAGAACACATTCAACTGCAGGAATTTTTGTATTACTTTTTGTTTATAAGCTTTGATACAGTTTTATTTAAAGAATCAACATCCTGTGAAATGGAATGTATTTTATGTTCAACATTCTGGATTTCCC
>JANQLL010000016.1 GCA_028280605.1 Candidatus Gastranaerophilales bacterium | reverse complement strand
TTTTTAAAAGAATTAAAAAAGAAAATAATAATAAATAAAAACAATAAAGCTGATGCTACATCAGCACAAACTACTAATAAAAATAAAAAACAAGCATTAAACATACTTTATGCTAATAATAAAGTATTAAATCAACTATTAAAATTCTCAAAACAATTATCTTACTTGAGATTAAAGGATGCGCAAGCCACGCAAATTTTAATCTCAAAACAGCGCTTTTTCCGTTTATGGGATAAGTGTGCCTTTTTATACCTTTTTCTAAGCAAAAATCATTGCAGTCAATATAATCTTTAATTTTTACATCAACATACAATTGAATAAAAATTTTTGGTTCCTTTAAGGCTAAGAGGGCGGGTTTTATAATGCCTGCCTTTTTGGCTTTTTTTAAGCTCTATAAATTTGCAATCTTGGTCATCATTTGCAACGACCAATCCTTATCATTAACCTTTTGAGATATTAATAATGACTTCATATAAAGGTTTTTAGCTTTATCTTTGCGTCCTTGCTTAAGCATAATATCGCCGGATTGATTATAACTTTTAGCACATCCTGTCATATTACCGGTCTTTTTATCATAAATAATAGAATCCCTGTAAAACTGTAATGCCTTCTGGTCATAACCCATATCTTTAAACAATCCTGCAACATTACTGGTAATTGTAGCCTTACCTTCGTCATCATTATTTTCTTTAGCAAGAGAAAAAGCGGTCTTGTAAATCTCTAAAGCCAGCTTAGGTTGTTTTTTAGCAACATAAATATTGGCAATGTTGTTTAAAGTAACAGTCTGGTCTTTAAGGTTATCTAAAGCTCCATCAACAGCCAAAGCTTTACTGTAGTGACCTAACGCTGCATCCAGCTTGCCATAATCATCATAAATTGAACCCATATTATAATGAGCTACTGCTTGAATTGTTTTATTATTTGTTTTCGCAGCCATTGTACAGGCTTTGTTATAATTATTAATCATGTCAGGAACATCATTTTTCAACTCAGAGACATAAGCCATCTTCATATATATTTTAGGTTGAATTTTTTTATTATTGAGCTTATCAGCAAGTTTGATACTTTTTTGGTAGCCATCATAAGCTTTATCCAGATTACCTTTTTCTAAATGAGTCTCAGCACTTTTATAAAGCTTCTTAAGATGTTCTATAGCTTGAATTTTTAAGGCTGAAGGTTTTTTCTGAACTTGTGGTTGTTGTGCAACATTAGACTTTTGAGGTGCTGGTTGCTGTATTGGTTTTTCTTGAAGAGCAGTAACCGTTTTAGTTACTTCCTGTTCTTTGGGCTTAGGGGCTTCTTCAATTTTTTCAGGTTTTTGAGGAGTTATCTCTTCAACCTTTGTTGTTGGAGCCGCTGGTGTTTTATAATCTACTTTTTGCAAGAGTAAAGCATCAATCCAGTTGGTAACAACATCAGAAGGCTTGTTTAAAGAGCTGGCAATATACTCATCAAGAATTAACGCAGCATTTTTTAAATTAGATTTTATTATTTTAGATGAAGGTTTTTCTTTTTGTGCCTGCTTTGCAGCTAAGTTTAAATAATTAATAACTTCTTCATTAACCTCTTCTTCAGGGTTAATAGTCTCCAGGGTGTTTTTAAAATCTGTAAGAATATCTTTGATATTAACTTGAGGCTTGGTGTAATCAATGGCTGTTTGTGGCCTTTGTTGATGTTGCTCATTGTGTTGATTATCTAAAGATCGTTCTTTATTTTGATGCTCAACTCTTTCCTGTTGATTTTTTTCAGGTTTCTTCTCAACAGGTTTTCTATTTATTTGTGGTGTATATGGTTTTATATAAGGAGGAACACCGTTTAGCAATTTATCTTACCGCCTATCCGATTAAAAATAATTTCCCAAGTAAACCTTCTTACTTATACTATAGTCGGACAAAAGCTAGAACTTATGGATAGTGTGTTTGTAGTATTTTTGCAGCTCGCTATTTAAATATTTTAATTATTTTGTAATAAAAGCCAAAAAAACCGGTGTTTTATCACCGGTTTTTTACAATTATTAAAGTTTTTATTTATTTTTTTATAAAGATTTTCTTAGAAATTCAGGAATATCGAGCATATTATTAGCTAACTCCTGAGTTTTCATTTTTTGTTGAGAATTAAACATTGGCAAACCTGCGCTAGAAGGTGTTTGAGGTTGATTGACACCAACTCCGGCATTCATACCAACGCCAACTTCATCTCTTTTTCCGCCACCTTGAGGCGCTAGGTCGAAACCTGTAGCAATAACTGTTATTTGAATTTCGCCTTGGATTCTCTCATCAATCACAGCACCAAATATAACAACAGCATCATCTACAACAGCATTATGAATAACTTCTGCAGCTTCATATACCTCATGTAAAGTCATATCAGGACCGCCGGTAACGTTAAAGATTACTCCGCTTGCACCGTTTATAGAAGTTTCTAATAATGGTGAATTAACAGCTATCTTGGCAGCTTCCAGAGCTCTGCCTTCGCCGCTTCCTCTGCCAATACCCATTAACGCAGAACCGGACATTGACATTACAGCTTTAACATCAGCAAAGTCAACGTTAATTAAGCCAGGTATTGTAATGATATCGGATATACCTTGAACACCACGTAAGAGAATTTCATCTACTACATAGAAAGCTTCTTTTATAGTTGTTCTTTTTTCAACAACCTGAATTAACTTGTCGTTAGGCACAGTAATTAGTGTATCAACATTTTCTTTTAATTTTTCAAGCCCTTGAACAGCTTGATTCATTCTTCTTTTGCCTTCAAAGCTAAAAGGCTTTGTTACAACACCAACTGTTAACGCTCCAAGTTCTTTAGCTATTTGTGCTACAACAGGAGCCGCACCGGTACCGGTTCCACCACCCATACCTGCGGTAATAAATACCATATCTGCTCCATCAAGAGCAACCATTATTTCATCACGACTTTCTTCGCAAGATTTTTCACCTTTATTAGGATCTCCACCTGCACCAAGTCCGTTGGTTAATTTATTTCCAAGTTGTATTTTGTTAGGAGAACTGGACATTTTTAAGACTTGAGCGTCTGTATTCATAGCCCAGAACTCAACTCCTCCAAGTCCGGCAGCAATCATTCGGTTTACAGCGTTGCCACCGCCTCCTCCAACACCAACTACTTTAATATTGGCATGGTTTGCATATTCATACTCTTGTGGAGTATTAAATTGAGAGTCTGCTGGTCCAATATTATTATTCACGTATTTCGACCTCATTTATTCTAATCTAACTAACACTGATTTTATTTTATAGTTGTTTAATAAAAAAAATACTAAACACCTCTTTTATAGCACAAATAAAGCTATATTAAATATAATTCTTGGAAAACGTAAACGAATTATTACAATATTTAAGATTAACTCTTACTTTTTTAATATACCCAACAGTATGTTTAATTCTGGTTCACAAAGAATAATAATTTATTTTTTTACCAAGTTATTACTACTAAATTTTAACATATTAATAAACCTGATTCTAATTTAATTTTGAGATTTTGTTACATTCTTTTCATAATAAAATCCGCAGCCGTCTAAAGTTTGGGCACCCGCAGCAATGTATTTGGTTTTTATACGCGGATAAATCCTACAATATAACGACCTAAAACGGTAGCTTTTGCACTTGTTATCGTATCCCAAAGATTTACAGGTAACGACCAAAACCCCATCCTCTTTGCCAGTTGTAAAAAAATTTTTGTACCTTGGTTGCTCAAGCTGTAACTGTTCAAACTCGTATCTCTCAGTTAAAAATTTTCCATGATAATTAATTGTTATTTTTCTGCAACACTGACCGCATTGTTTGCAGGAGCCACTTCTAATAAATTTAGGGCTAAAAATTTTATTTAAAAATTGTAACAATTTATTGCTTAAATTCTTTGCCATCTAATTTATAAACATCACTTTCTACTTTAAAAAAGCCTTCTACTAATGGTCTGTCAAAGTCTGTATACTCAAAAACCCTTAAAATATACTGACCTTCTTGATGTATACAAAAATAGTCAAAAAGGAAATATTTGTTTGTATCTATCTCTAAGTCCTTTGTATAAGCAACTTCTACCTTATAAAAAGGATATTTAGGCTCGACTTTTATTACTTGTAACCTTATTTGATCTGTCTCAAAAGTTTGTTTTTTAAATATTAAATAGTTAATCCGTTCACCTGCATCATAAACATCTTTTAGCATCTTAGCCGAGACATTAGAGGGTGTGATCATTTGATCACTTAAGAATACAAAAGCCTTTGGCTCTTTTTTTTTCCAGCCCCAGCCAAGAAGAAAAGTTGTAGATAATATTAAAAAAAATATAAATATAATTTTTTTCATAAAATTTTTATTATTTATTTTATTTTACTCTTTAATAATTCCAGTCTGAATTTTATTCTTGCTATATTTTCGTCACCAGGGGCAAGTTTAACAAATTTTTCGTAATATTTAATCGCAGAATTATATTGTTTTCTTTTATCATTCATCAATCCCATAGCATAATGAGCATAAGCATAATTCGGGTTGCTGTTGATTATTTCTTTATAATATTTCTCTGCAATATCTTCTTTATTTAACTCTGTTAACATTAACCCCAAGTTAAATTTAACATTGACGTTATCAGGGTTTATCCTTAAAGCTTTTTCATAGTATTTTTTAGCTTTTTTAAAATCATTTTTTTCTTTATAAACATTAGCAAGTTTTACTATTGTATCAAAATTATCATTATCTAATTTCAAAATTCTCTTATACTGCTTTATAGCTTCTTTTATATCGTTGTTTTTATAATAAGCGTCAGCAAGTTGAATATTAGCAGATATAGATGATGGCTCAAATTCTAATAGTTTTTCATAAGCACCAAGGGCTTCATCATTTTTTTTTAATTTTGTTAATAAATCAGCATATGATTTGAAAATCTCTTTTTTTGTTTTATTTAAAACTATAGCTTGCTCATAGCTCTCAAGAGCTTTTTCGTTATCACCTAACCCCTGATAACAATTAGCCAAGCCTGTAAAGGAAAAAAACTGCATAGGATTGTATTCGATAGCTTCTTTGTAATAGGTAATAGCCACTTTATACTTTTTGCTGTAATACAGTTGATTAGCTTTTGAATTTAAAGCTTTTGCCAGATTTAGCTTTACTTTGTCTTTAACTTCAATATTAAGCGCATTTTTATATAATTTTATAGCTTCATCATATTTTTTTAATGCATGGTGAGCTAACCCGGCATTATAGTATATTTCTGAGTTATCTTTTTCTGTTTTTATGATATCTAAATATAGATTTATAGCCTTTTGATAGTTTTTATTAAAGTGATAGCTTCTGGCTAGCTCGTGCTTTATCTTAATGCTATCAGGACTTAATTTATGCGCTTGGCTAATATATTCAATAGCTTTGCTGTAATTTTTTTGCTTTTGATTAATAACCCCAAGGTTATAAAAAGCTTTATCGTTGTCTTTTACCCTTGTAATATATATTTCATACTGTTCTTTAGCTTCATTTATATGATTTTCTTTTAACAATAAATTAGCAAAATCATATCTTATATAATCTAATTCTGGATTAAGTATTAAGCACTTTTCGTATTGCTCAAATGCACTTATTGTTTGACCTGTTTTAGAATAAGCTATAGCTAAGTTAGCAATGGCTTCTATATTAGACTCATCTTCTTTTATAGCTGCTTTAAGTATTTCAACAGCTTGTGAATAATTTTTTGTTAGAACAAGAGCTTTTCCATAATTAGAATACTCTTTAAACAGGTTAGGGCTGTTTTTTAGAATATAATCATATTCTTTAATAGCTTTGTCATGCATTTTTAATTTTATATATAAAGATGCTAAATTTTTTCTGGCATCTAAATGTTTGGGGTAATAATAAAGAAATTTACTATAATATTCAATAGCCTCTTTATGCTCACCTTTCAAATTTTTGATAGTAGCTATATTTAAATTGTTAAACCTGTACTCCGGTAATATTTTTAAAGCTTGCATATAGGCACTTAGCGCATCATCATAATAATTATGTTCCTGTAAAATATTACCAATGCTAATATAAATAAAAGCATCATCCGGTTTTAATCGTGCTGCGTAGTTATATTGATCAAGAGCTTCCTTCCACCTGCCTTCTTCAGCAAGAATACCAGCGAGTTTTATACGAATAATAGCCTCATCCGGTGCAATTTCAAGTGCTTTTTTTAACTCTACCTTAGCTTCAAAAAGTTTATGTTCATTATGATAGTCAAGAGCTTTATTATAAATATTTAATGCTTCAGGCGACATCGCCATAACCGTATTTGCTTTAAAGAAAAATAATAGTGCTAATATTAAAACTATTTTTATATTTTTAGTTCTTCTCATCGATTAATATTCCTGCTGATTCTAAATTCCTAATAAATTATCTTATGTAAAAGACCAAAAGGTCAACAAATTAAACATTTATTTATATTTACCTAATTAAGGAAATATTTTTTTATCATCTATTTAATTAAAGCTTGAACAGCTTTAAAATTGGGATTTTTTGCATCTTTCAACAATTCAAAAACAACTGTTTCAGTAGTACTTGGTATAGCGCCGCTGTTTAACATTCTTTTTAGTCCTTGATCATATTCCCACTCTTTTCGCGAGCCCACAGCATCTTGAACAATATGAGCTTCAAACCCCATAGCAATTAAATCACTTACAGTTTGATGTACACAAACTTGTGTTTCCATTCCGCAAACTATAACTTGCTTTTTATTTAAACCTTTTATTGTATTTCTAAAATTTTCTTCACCACAGCAGCTAAAGCTTGTTTTCTCTACAAAAACAGTGCCAGCCGGTAGCTTTTCTTTTACAAATTTCACTGTATATCCTAATCCTTTAGGATACTGCTCACTAACAACTGTAGAAATTTCTAAAATATTTGCTGCCTCTGCTAAAATGGTTGTCTTTTTCTCAATTTCTTCTTTATTAAATTGAGCTTTTATAAGTTTTTCCTGTAAGTCAATTATTAATAAAACACTATTATCTTTATCTAAAATAGCCATTATACTCTCCTGCTATATAAATCCATAATAAAATTAATACTTTCCAGAGCCTTTTCTTCGTTAAATATTTCTATATTAAAGCTTGGTGATAATTTTTTATCTCTTAAATAATTAATAATTTCTTTAAAATCTAAAGTTCCATTTAAGAATGAATCATGGTCGTCACTTTGCCCGAAATTATTATGAAGGTGCATATGGTAAAGATGTTTACCAACTTTATCAATCCAATCATAAACACTTAAATCAGAAGACATATTAACATGCCCCACATCTATACAAAATTTTAACCTGTTTGAGTTTACATTTTCTATTATATTTAAAATAGCATCAGGATTTTTTTCATAAGTATTTTCTAATGTTATTATTATATCTTCATTGTTGTATTTGTTTAAAAACGCTTGCCAAAATTCGCTATGAGCTTGCACAAACTGTTCTTTACCAGGACCAAAGCCTGCGTTATACCCTGCATGAAATATAATAGTCTTTGCATTAATATTATTAGCAACTTCCATTGTTTGATTATATCTGTACATTGTAGTTGCTTTTATCCTGGGGTCTTTTGATATAGGGTTTAGATCGTAGAAACAGCCATGCAAGCTTACTTGCCCTTTAAAATCTTGCATTACCCCCCTAGCTTGCTCCAGATTGCATTTAAAATTTTCTTCTAAATCTTGAGGTTTCATAAAGTTACATACCTCAAGGCTTAAATTATATTTATTGGCAAACTCTATTGCTTCTTTTAAATTACTTTTTACTGCTGATGAGATAGAAAAATTCAATTTATTAGATCTCCTCACTCGATATACCATTACTTATATTTCTATGATATCACGTAAAAACAGGAACTTAAATAATAGTTCCTGTTTCATAAAATGCTTAAATTTTTATTTATATATAAATAATTAATCTCTGTCAATTCTAATTGCGCTGTCAGGACAAAGTCTTTCGCAAGTTCCACAAGCTATACACAATGCCGGATCCGGTTCAACAGCAGGTGTAGAGTAAATACCAACTTCTTTAGACCATTTTAGGCAGTTTTCACCCTTTTTGTTAATAGGGCATTTTACTAAACATAAACCACAACCTTTGCATAGTTCGGTGTAGAGACGCCAAGTTGCTTTACCTTTAGCGCAACCTTTTATTTCAAAACCCGGATGTTCTTGTACTTTAGTCATGATGTCTCCTTTATACTGATGCAGTATCATTTATTAATCCCATACCTCGTTCGAGAGCTTTGTAGTTAAGATCTCTTAACTCGGGTTTAGCTTCAAACTTTTTGCCAAGAGCCAGCTCAATAGCATCTTTAGCATTTTGTATACTGACAACTTTTGTTGCTTTTAGAACTACGCCTAAAATAATCATGTTGAATACTCTTGCAGAAAGTTCATCGTTAGCAATTTTGTTAGCAGATACATTGATAATTCTTTTTGCTTTCATTTCAGGTTTTTTCAAACAAACAGAATCATCGTAAACTACTGTTGTATTCTCATCAACATAGCAAGCACATCTTTCGATAGCCCTATCAGATAACATAATAACAATGTCACCTTTAGAAAATCTTGGCTCTCCAATACTTTCATCAGCTATTTGACAAAAAGCAATACTAACACCGCCTCTTTGTTCTACACCAAAGTTTGGAATATATAAAACATTTTTCTTTGCACTATAACCAGCTTCCACAAGGATTTTTGCTATACTTTGAACACCTTGTCCGCCTTCACCAGCCAATACAATCTTTGCTCTAGCCATTATTTAACTCCTTCTAATCCTTGAGGAACTACAAGTTCACCTACCTTGAAGAAATCTTCCATTTCATCAAGTCTATCCCACGTATCAACGTTATTTGTTCTCCAGTTAAGAGGACATACAGAAAGTGCTTCTACATAAGAGAAACCACGACCGTCAGCTACATTTTGAAGACCTCTCTTCATCATTGTTTTTAGTTGACGAAGGTTATTAACTGTACCTCTTGTAACATATGCAGATTCAGTATCTGCAACAGCAGAAACCATTTCAGCACCTTTGGCAGGTTTGCCTGTAACTTCTACATCTCTACCATAAGGAGTTGTTTCTGTTACTTGACCCGGTAATGTAGTTGGTGCCATTTGTCCGCCTGTCATACCATAGTTTGTGTTGTTAACCAAAACAACCAACATTTTTTCATTTCTTACAGCAGCATTAACAAGGTGTTGTGCACCAATTGCTAAGCCACCGCCATCTCCCATGTATGCAATACCCACAGCTTCGGGGGTTGCCCTAGTTATACCGTAAATAACAGGTGTTGTACGACCATGGTGTGCTTGTATTGTATCTATATTCATATAATTCCAGGATAATAAGCTACATCCGATATCACAACCATAAATAGCTCTATCCTGTAGATTTAATTCATCAATAGCAAAAGCTAAAGTTTTTAATATCATTCCATGACCACAACCCGGACAAAACTTGCTTGCGCCCGGATCCGGGTTTTGAGCATCGGGCAGTCTTGGTGGAATTGTTAACATATTAGGCATTTATCTATATCTCCCTTTTTTAATATTAAATTAACAGACTAAATTATTTTCTTTAACCATTTTTTCAACTTTTTCAACGATATCTCCACCTGTTACACCAACACCCATTTTATAAAGTGTTTGATAAGGAGTGGTTAAACCATATATTTTCTCAAGGGCTAATCTTGCCATTTGACCGTTTGCAGATTCAGTAAATAATACTTGCTTAGCTCTGCTTACAGCTTTTCTTAATGGATCAGCAGCAAGTGGTCTTAGAGTAATAGGTCTGAATAAACCGGCTTTAATTCCTTTAGCTCTTAATTCATCTATAGCTGTCATAGCACTTCTTGCAACAATACCGTGTGCAATAATTAATACTTCAGCATCTTCTGCTTTATATTCTTGATATTCTGCAATTTCAGGAGCGATTCTGTTGAATTCTTCTTCATAAGAATCCAGAACTTCCATTAATTCTTCTTCAAGATTAAAGCAGTTTCTTAAATGTACAGGTTTTCTATCAACACCGGCAACACCTTCTGCTCTTAGATAAGGAGTTGCAGGAATTAAATCAATACCTCTAGCTTCAGGATCATAAACCGTTACAGGTTCTCTCATTTTACCTTGATAACCGTCAGCTAATATAAATGTTGGGAATCTATATTTCCAAGCAGTATTAAATGCTTTAATTGTATAATCATACAGATCCTGATGGCCTGCTGTTGAATAAACTATTCTATAGCCTTCACCATTACCGCCAAAGCAGGTTAAAGTTGTTTCTTGCTGAGCGTAAATAACTGTAGCTGTACTTGGTCCGCCTCTTTGCATTACAGCGCAAACAAAAGGTAGTCTGTTCATTTCAGCCATAGACATAGCGTCTTGCATAATAACGTTCCCCGGTCCGGCTGTTGCAGTAAAAGCTTTTTTACCGGCTAAAATACCACCTAAAGTAGAAAAACCGGCAGAGATTTCATCTTCTGTTTGTAAAAATCCAGCTTCCGTTTTAGGAAGTAATTTACACCAAGTGTGCATAACTTCGTTTTGAGGTGTAATAGGATAACCATACATAAATTCAGCACCGGCAGCAACAGCAGCATAAGCTATTACCTCATTACCGGTCATAAAAAGTTTTGTGTCTTCTGTAATGAGTTTTTTAACCATTTCTTAATACCTTCCAGGTTTTCAACTTATAACTTGTTTTTAACATACTACAAAAATAAGTGTTTATGAATGTTTTTTATTATAGTTTTTATATAGTTTTTATCTACCCCTTTATCCCATTGCGAGGGTATTGGACTTGTATTGCGCCAGCTTTGCCGATTCACTCGTCCTTATTTTTTATGGAGCTTTTTTTAATAGAACTGTTGCATATGCCGCAATGGCATTTTCTTTGCCTATATCTCCTAAACCTTCCATTGTTGTCGCTTTTATAGAAATTTGATCTTGATTTACTTCCAGTTCATTAGATAATACTTCTTTCATCATGGGAATATATTTTAACAACTTAGGTTTTTCCGCTTGAATGACTGTATCAATATTTCCAATATTATAGTTTTTCTCTTTTATTAAAGCTTTAACTTCTTTCAATAATTTTAAACTGCTAATATCTTTATATTTATAGTCAGACGGTGAAAAATGTTTGCCAATATCACCTAAAGCCAAAGCTCCAAGCATGGCATCCATAATTGCGTGGATTAAGACATCAGCGTCAGAATGGCCTGATAATCCTTTTTCAAAAGGAATTTCAATACCACCGAGAATACATTTTCTCCCTTCAACCAGTCTATGAATATCGTAACCATTGCCGATTCTAAACATTTAATCCTCCAAGTGCAAATTTTTCAATAGCTTTAGCAGCTCCGTCATTGTCAACGCTATCAGTTACATAAGTAGCAATATTTTTAACTTTATCAGTTGCATTGCCCATTGCTATTGCAATATTTGCAACTTTTAGCATATCAATGTCATTTTCCTGGTCTCCCAGGACCATTATTTCAGATTTTTTTATTCCCCACTCATTGGCCAGATATAAAATTGCGTTACCTTTAGATGCACTTTTATTAACAATTTCACAATACCTGGATGTGGATTTAAATACATTTACTTTATTAGAATATTTTTTTATTAAATAGTTTCTTATTTTGTCAATTTTTTTTACATCATTGTCCATTACCACGATTTTAGTGGGTTCTTTTTCTATAATATTTTCAAAATTAAAAATATTTTCATAAGGAATTTTTCTGGTGGTTGCATACTCCCTCATAATATCTGTTTCTCTTTCAACAAGGAGTTTATCTTCAAAATAATAATTTATCTGTACGTCAAACTTTCTAAGCTCTTTAATAATTTCAAAAGAAAAATCTTTAGGTATAGATTGATTTAATAAGATTTTATCAGAATTATAAAACTCTTTGATAAAGCTACCTTGATATGTAACCAGCGGAGTTTTTAAATCAAGAAATTTAGCAATATGTAACGTGGCTTGAAACATTCTTCCCGTAACTAAAACCACATAAATATTATTAGCAACAGCTTGATTAATAGAATCTTTCACTCTTTGCGAGATTTTAAAATCACTATTCATTATTGTTCCGTCAATATCAGTTGCTATTAGTTTTATTTTGTTCATTGTAAGACCTGTTTATACCTTATTTTAAAAATATAAAAAAAGAATAAAAAAATACAAACTATATATACTGCTCATCAATTAAATTTCAGATTACTCTTTAGAATGAGCTTATAAAAAATAAAATTGACCATTTCATTTTTAACGCTCCCGCTTCGCAATTCA
>JANQLL010000190.1 GCA_028280605.1 Candidatus Gastranaerophilales bacterium | reverse complement strand
CGCACTCTATCTTTTCAGCGTATGGTTTTTCTATTATCGTATCATCTATCATCAGCCAACCGGTTGACCAATCAATATCTAAAGACTTTATATATTCTTTTTGACTAAATTTTTTATTATTGGTGGAGCGTGTTTAGCGCTTTTCCCTTGGATAATGGACACATATAAAAAAAAGCAATGATAAACTCCCTTTTGTTGTACAAAAAGCTTGCCATTGCAGTGAATAATCTTTAATTTTTACATCAACTCCCTTTAATAGTGGGGCTTTTTCTTGTTCAATCCTTCTTTTTTGCTGTTATTTATATCTATTATATTATTATTTATCGCATTATTTTCATCATTATAAGTTTCTTCTATTTTATTTTCTTTTTTATCATCTTTTAAAATATCAGTATCGCCTGCAGAAGCAGCATCGACCACCTTCACAACTGCGGATACTTCTTTGTAAGTCTTTGAATTCATCAGCTTTGAGCTGACTTTAACCGGTTTATACTTCCCCTGCTTAACTTTTTTAAGCTTATTTTTTGCGCTTTCTTCCAATTTGCGTTGGCGTGCTTCCTTCCTTGCCTCCTCACAACACTCTGCAACAAACTTGTTGCGTTCTACAGCCATTAATTTATGTGATTTGTGACGTTGGGCATTAATTACTCGTTGCTCATAATCACGATTTTTGTAGTCTCTGTAATACTCAAAATGCTCATTGTACCTTTGCTCCTCCTGTTCAGGGTTTACCGGTTCATCTTCCCAGGTTTCATAACTGAAATATTTGATTTCATCTTCTTGATACGGATCATAATACTTGTCTCGTGCCAAAGCAAGATAATCATCTTTATAACAGATGTTATGCTTGACTTTATCAAGTCTAAACTGAGACCGGCGCACGCAGCGAACTTTATAGAGCAGTTCTTTGTGCGCATCTATTATTCTAATCAGGGGGTGATCAGAGTAACCCTCCCGGTAACTCGGATAGGATAGACCATTAGATTCTGAGTTTGAGCAATCTTTTGGTATTGGCAAGTGTAAGATTTCTTTTACATTGCTGTAGCTCACTTGATCAGGGACTATATCCATAAATAAATCTTGATTAAAGTGTATTTGTTTGAGTTCACTTAATATTTTTTTGCTTATATTTGTCAGCTTCTTAAATAAGTGGATGTCTTCGGGGTTTCCTTCTGATAATTCGTAGTCATTGATTGACCATGGCCTTAGCACTACAAACTCTGTTGGAAGTTCCAAGTTTAAGCGAGCCATTTTTTCCATCATCAATGGTAATAATCTGGAAAATTTATGGCAATCATCGAACTTATCTCTTATTATATCGATTTCTTCCAGTATTTTTTTATTTAAAGCGTTCAGGCTATTAACTGCATGAATCTGCTTAGTAGAGAATTTAGCCCTTATTTCGTCGGGTATTTGGGTACTCACAAGCGAATAGGTTTTTCTTGCAAGGTTTATTAAACCTTCTGCATTTGTTTTAAAACTTTCACGGTCGGATTTTGGCTTTCTGGCATGCCATTTTTTGGCTGCTCTTCTTTCTTCTACGCTTTCTATAATGTTCATTGCAAAAGATTGTAGACCCATATTAATAAATTCCATCTTTTGAATCAGGAATTTACTCCAGTTGCCTGTTCGCATTATATGCATATATTCTTTACCGACTGTGTCAAATTGCATTTCTGAGGTTTTAACCGATTCGAGAAGGCGATCTCTATAGCCCATAAGGTCAACATTCTTGGCAAAACGACGCAGGAGGACAATTTTATTACGCAGCCTGTAATACAGGATTGATGCGTATTTGTCGTTATCCTTTTGGCATGTGTCTTCAGTTTTTGCTGCTTGTTTTTCCAATCAGCCAGCCCTCGGTATTTTTATTTATCCGGTAATTTACTAATTTTTTATAATTGTATTATTATTTATATCTTTAATATATATTTTAGCATTTTTTTTAAATTTACGCAGGCTCTTGAATAGTAAAAATACTATTT
>JANQLL010000032.1 GCA_028280605.1 Candidatus Gastranaerophilales bacterium | reverse complement strand
TGTCAACCATGTTTTTTAAACTTTTTTTGAAAATTTTTCTGCCTTACCTATAGACCACAGCTATATCTGTTTTGTTGCCGATATTATTTTTATGCTTTTTTATATAACATATCTGTTTTTTCTTAAAAACAAACGCCAGCACTAAACATTACTACGCCTAAAGAATCAATATTATTTTTAGTTTTACATATTTAAAGCATATGAGTTACCAACACCTGATAAAAGTTTAAATAATATTTCTACAGCCTGCTCTCGAGGATAGCTTTTCATTAGATCTTCCAAATTCTTATAATGAAAGTCTTCACTCCATTGATTAGCTGCAAGCCCAAGAATCCTTGCATCTATATCTGCTCTGGCACTTGAAGCTCCAACACCAAGTTCCAAATCAGAAACATAATAAATTTTTTCGGGAGCACCTTTAAAAGTAACATAAAATCCTCCTTCACCCCTTTTTATAGATTCCTTAATAATTTTTTTACCTATAGGCTTATCATTAAAAATGACTAGTGCTGTTGCAAATTGATTATATTCTACTAAATTTTCCACTTTTCCATCACTAATATGTTTAGAGAAGGACTTATCAAAATTTTCGATGTCGTGTTTACTAAACCCCCTCAATGATTTTTCAAACATTAACAATTCATCTTTTGTTATATAATCATCATCCTTACTTATATCATCAAGCATTTCTTGAGAAAAGCCACCCCCCTTGTAAACATCATCGTTAGAAGTAGCACTATTAAATGGATTCTTGGGCATAACAGACTTGTGAATCTTACCGTCACGCTTACCGTCCTCTTCATCTGAAATATTAAAATACCAATCAGTCAAGTATAAGTCTAACATCCCCTCTACATCTTCTTTTATAGGATATTTTTCTTTTTTTTCATTCAGGAAAGAGTTTAAAAAGTACTGATTATTTAAGAGAATCATTGCAGCTTCTTTAATACTTTTATCTGCATTTTCATCTATTGCTGCAACTGCTATACTAGAAAGATTAAATACACTATCCTCTTCTTCTCCTCCTACTGTGTCAAAATAATCAAAATTATTTTCAACGAACTTGAATGCTTTTTGTATCTTACCTTTATCCAAAGAAATACCAGTTAACATACCAAAAACTCCTATCTGTTAAGATACACCTTTTTAAGGGTCAAAATATGAAAAATTAACAGACATGTTACGAAATTTTTTTAAAATCGGATGAAATAATTATAAATATTGAGATTTAAGCTCTATCTTGTAAAATCAGCCTTAATGTCTGTCATAACATATTATTGAAAATTTTCCATTTGTCTCTAATAGATTCCTAAAATCATAAATCCAAAAGAGCATAAGCACTTCTTAATATTTTTTCAACAAAGCCTTCATCACTATCAAGCGCAACATCATATGCAGTTATCGCTTCTTCATTGGTAACCTTATTATTTCTATCTACATCTGCCGCAAACTTAAATGCAGCCAGTTCTTTATAATCAAGCTTATTATCTCCATCCAAATCTGCTCTTTTGAACATTTTTATTATATCTTTTCTCATTGCGCCTTTTGCTTGAAATAGAGCTTCATCCTTTGAAATGGTGCCACTATTATCTTTATCCTTTAATGCTATGAAATTTTTTGCCCGGTCAAATAAAGCCTTTCTGTTTTTAAATCCTCCTTTTAAAAAATCCATAACCTCTCCAGAACGATTACGTCCAGGATTCATACCTGATACTGCCATTTGTATATCTCCTATGCCTTTTAATTTACCTCATTTTTTATAAAAAAAATATTAACACTTCAAAAGTGTTTTAAATCTAGTAATAAAACATAATAACCTGATAGTTATTTAAGTGAAATACTGGTACACTGATTCCAAATTTTTGAAAGAAAAGTAAAAATATTCCATAATTTTATATAACACTATTAATATTTAGAATTAACCAAGATCATGTGAAAACATTTTAACTCATCATAATTAATGAATCATAATACTAGTTATACCCACTTTAACTTTCATTGACCTCACAATATTATAAAAACAAAATGGATTTCTAAATTGCTAAATTAATTTAAATATAATAATTTAAATTAATTACTTTAATCTGATATGTTTGTTTTTTTAAATATCTAACTTATAAATTTAACTGACTACAAACTCTTGTTGGTAAGCCCAAGCTGAATGATTATGAATACTTTCAAAAGATTCACAATCAATTTCAAACCATTCAATTTCTGGAATCTTTCTTAGATTAGAGATTGTCTCTCTTAATACATCTTCTACAAATTTAGGGTTATTGTAAGCATATTCTGTTACAAATTTTTCATCTTCTCTTTTCAATAAAGGATAAACTTTACTGCTTCCACAACTTTCTAATAAATCTATCAAATCTTCCAGCCAAATTATATTATCTTCCTGATAGCTTATTCTTGCTTTAATTATTGTTCTTTGATTATGCGCCCCATAATCAGAAATCTCTTTACTGCAAGGACAAAGTGTTGTAACCGGGACACTGACCCCTAAAATAAACTTATAATTATCATTTTCATCCCAATATCCTTCAAATGAGCATTGATAGCCCATTTGACTAACGAGATTACTTATCGGCGAAGATTTAGATATAAAGTAAGTAAAAACAAAAGCAACCTCAGCACTTTTAGCAGCAAGCTTTTCTCTTGTATCTTCGAGGAAAGCTTTTATATCATCACCCAGTATCTTTTTTTGACTCCACTCACAAAGAATTTCAACAAAACGAGACATATGCGTACCCTTGTATTTTGCCGGCAAACACACACTCATTGTTGCTTTTGCACTTACTACCTGAGCTTTATCATTTTTTCTTAATATATTAAGAGGAACCTCTACATTCTTAACTCCTACTTTTTGAATATCGATTCCTCTATTATCTTTTAAACTTTGAACATCTGTTAATTTTTGGTTTACCATACGATTTTATTCTATTCTTCCTCTATATTAAGAGCTTCAAGATTCAAACTTTCAATATCATCTTTTGATAATGCTTTTATTAATTTCTTGGCAGCTGCTCTTTGCACGTGAGGAGGCGCAACTCTCAATAATTCTATAGCTTTCATTATAAAAGGATCCTGATCGTACCATCTGCTTCCTTTTTCACAGTATTTATTCATTGTTTCATACACGGATTCTATAACATCTGCTGCTACTTGATCTTGTAATTTTTGAATAAATTCAGCAGCTTGATCTTTTTCATCTTTTGAAGACAAACTTAGTAATTCCAAGGCTTCTTTTAAAGACGGATCTTTATCATACCAACGGCGGTTATCGGTCATAATGCTTTCCTTTACTACTACTTAATATATAAAAATCATATCATAAGTTTCATTACAAATGAATAAAAAAATTAATTTATACTGCTTTTTAATCTCATAAAAGATAAAAAATAAATAAATTTTAATAACGCTATCAACAAAAGTAACAAATTTTAATAAAAATCTCACTTGTTGAATTTGACAAAATATATTAAATACTTTATAAAAATTGAAGAACACGAAGAGTATATCATTACACACCGTAAGCATAAAAGCCTGTCAGGATAAAAAAAGCTGAAGATAAAACTTATTTATAAAAACCATAAAGAAAAGAAATGAGTGTTTTTTCATATTAACACTTATTCGAGTAATTATTAGTGATAGAGGAGTTCGCACGATGACAAAAGAAAAAATTATGGCATCAGTGGCATTCAAAACAAGAAGCGGAATGTCACTTTTTGATGATTTCAGACCAAAATCTAATAGCGTAGAAAACTTGATTGACATCTTAAAAAAAGAAGGATTCGACATCGAATCACAAACAGATGTAGGTGTTTCATTTTCCGGTCCGGCAGAACTATTTGAATCATCTTTCAGCACTAAAATAAATAAAAAAGAAGCAATGTTTCATGTGTAAGGAAGAGCACAGCAAAAAATTCTCTTTAATGAAGCTATAAATCATAGTTTATTAAATGATAAGGTTTCTCCTTTTGCAGAAGCAATAAAACTTGCTATCCCGGGAATACCATTTCATAATTCAGCACATCCGGTACCTAATCCACCTTATTATTTTATTGATGTAACAAATGACGTACCAACATTACTTAATGCGGATGCAGCTCATAATACAGGATTCACCGGCAGTGGCGTTCGTATATCTATGATTGATACAGGTATATTAACAAGAGTTAGAGAGGATCATACTTCAACAGACATTACTCATGTAAATACTGACCATACAGTCAAACACGTATACGGAGTATGGCTTTCTTCCGATCCAGCCCATTTGGGAACAAACTATTTTACAGGCGGAAGCTTTAGCGACCATACAATAACACTTGGATCAAATCTACCAAGTGAACCCACTAATTCAACGGAGGCGGATTTAGAGCCTCTAATTATTCTAAATGAACAATAAACAAAATATAATTATGGCAAGTGTTTATTTAAAGTCACAATCAGGCAAATCTCTTTTAAATACAACCGTTCCCACTTCCAATTTAGAGGATTATAAACCCAGTGAAGAAGCTGTTAATAAAGCTATTAAAATTCTTGAAAAAAAAGGGTTTAAAATAGAAGCAATAGGAATAACTATATCTATTTCTGCACCACAAGAAATATTTGAAAAAACTTTTAACGTTCAATTTTCTTATGAAAGAAGCTAACAAAGACATGCCAGCCTTAATAACATGTTCAAAAGAGGTTATGAACATACAATTGAAGGTATTAAAATAGCAACTCCGGGAGTTCCTTTTTAAACTAAAAAAAACAAGCAAAAAAAAAGGTTCTTTTGCAGAACCTCCACTATTAGCACATTACCAGTTTAAAAAAAGAGTCAATTCTTTATTAACATTGAGAGTTTTTATCTACTTACTTGCTTTATTACCTACTTTACTAATCCTTACCTTTGTTTTACCCATATATATAAAAACAAAAAAAAAGCTTTGATTTCAATTTTAATGCACTTTCTTAAAATATCTTTACATAAGATTCAGATTACACAAATTATATTTTTTAATATCACTCATAAAGCTCACTAAGACTCTGTAGTCTGTCCTCCAAATTAATTCTTGATATTGGCGTAAGTTCAAAAACACCTACGGCTTTATCAAGTTCAATTATGGCATTTTCATAATCCATCAATGAATCAAAATAAGTATTAATAATATCTATTACAGCTTTCTCTGTATCAATCATGTCCTTTAATGTAATCTTACCATTTTCATAGTGCTCCCTTAATTCATCCAAATGCTTTTTTGCTTTTGGCAAAATATATTTATCAAGTTTATCAAATCTTATTTTGCTATGCTTAAAAGTTTGATAGGCATCTTTAACTTCAATCTGAATTTTTCTTTTTAAGATATTTAATCTTTCTTTATTATGCTTTATTTTTTCATCTGCTATATCTATCTCATCTTTTTCCTTATCTAAAAAAGGAAGCTCAATATTGGCAGAAACAAAAGGCCTGGTTTTATTTTGATTAAAATTAACAGTGGCTCCTGCTTCCAGAATAACCAAAGGCCACCTTTTAGCCATTGCAAAAATCCTTTGAGATTCAGCTAACTCCATAAACTTATCTATTTCGTCAAACTCACCTCTATTCTTAAAAGCCGAATTAGCTAACTGTTCAACAGATATACTGTCTATATTAATAAAACCATTATTCGCAAACGGCTTTAATGCTGCCGGAATTATCTCCGGCCGGACCAGAGAGCGACTCTGTTCTATTATAGACTTACCTATTAATTTTTCTAATAACATGTCAGATTGATTTATTGCCAATAAAGACTTTTCTATATTATTATCAATATCCAACAAAGTAACTTTTCCTTGAAATAATATAGCTTCTTCTTTATATTTATCAATCTCTTTATATTTATGATCATGCCTATTTTCAAGCAAGTTTTCCACTTTTTCATATAACTTACAAAATGCTTTATATTTCTCCTGATTTACATAATGCTTTGTGTAGGCTGCCCTTACTTTATTTTTCAGTTCAAATTCTCTTATCCTCACGGATATTCCTTCTAATTCATGCCTAATAGTTGCAATATTTTTTCTTTTATCTTTCAAACCACCCAATTCAAAAATTCTTTGAAGACCAAAATCATAGCTATTCTCTACAAGATTACTGTCAAATGTAAAAAAGGGATTTTGAAGGACTGATGCAGATAATATCTCTGCCCTGGTTACATTTAAGCGCGATCTTGCTGACTGAATTTCAGGATTATTATCTATTGCTGAGCGCACAACTTCATGCAAAAAAAGTAACTGAGATATTTGAGCAAAAGCAGGAGATACAAAAAGAAAAAAAACATATATAAAAAACACGATTATATATTTTTTTATCATAATCCAGGTGATCCTTATAAACAGTAAATCCCAATTCTTTTTTTTAACC
Source organism: Candidatus Gastranaerophilales bacterium (assembly GCA_028280605.1). Lineage (GTDB taxonomy): Bacteria > Cyanobacteriota > Vampirovibrionia > Gastranaerophilales > JANQFW01 > JANQFW01. The sequence goes on along the minus strand of JANQLL010000032.1, from coordinate 1,109 downwards.
AGATTGTTATATATATTATTAAATTAAATAAAGAAATTTTTAATAAATTACCTATCTATACCACCTGTCTAATAGCTTTAAATTTCAAAAAAAATTTTTAATCAAAATCTAATCAAAATATCTTATTCTAAAAATATAGATCAATAATTACTATAAATACATTTTTAAAGAAAATACTGTTACACCCTTATATATTTTTTGACATCACAACCAATTTTACAAAAACTTTATACAGACTAAAACCTAATAATAATAATCTATACAGAAATAAAAAAATAATTATTTTTTTAAAGGGTTGACAAAAATTACATTTTGCATAATACTTAATAATAACAAGATAAAGTGTAAACTAAACACTATTAAAAAAGAGGTTACAAATGTCTAATAAAAAACAGAAAAAACAACAGAAAAAGACAAAACAATTAACAATACCAATATGAATAACCCAAATTCTTGGAGGAAACAATAATGATAAGTAATATAAATAATAAAAATAAATTCAACAACAATATAAATAAAGTAAATAATAATAACACTTACCCATTAAATCAAAAAAACAAAAAAAATGTAAACTTTGGATATACCCCCATAAAAACCTTTGATAACGAAACAGAAGATAATTTTAAAAAAGCTTTAATGCGTTTACTCAGGCTTTTTACCGGCAAAAACAACAGAACCGACATAAAAAAACTACAACAAGAAGCTGGTATTGTAGAAAAACAATTAAAAACTTTTACAGATATAACCCAAGGCAGATCAACATTCGGTCCAACAGGATCTATAGCCTTCGCCTCTACAACAGGAAATATGTTAAATATAAAAGCTTAAAAAACTTAAATCTCTCGGAAGAAGAGACCATAAGGCAAACACAAAGGCGGAAAATACCAAACAGGTGATGTTTAAATACATCACCCTTTTTTTATATACTCAAATAAATAAAAAATTTTCAAAAATATAGGCAATTTTTCAAAAATAAATACCTTTTTATATATATAAGATACAATAATTAAACAATTAAACAGTAATAATAAAACCATATTATATATACTACCTACACACACTTGCTAAAATCCTTAAACAAAGCCTTCTTGTTTCACCCAACAAGAAGT
>JANQLL010000206.1 GCA_028280605.1 Candidatus Gastranaerophilales bacterium | reverse complement strand
CCGATAGTCCGGGCTTTAGAACAAACTCAGAAGGCTTAATAAACCTGGCAAAGAAGACCTATTCGCTGGTGAGCACAAAAATACCCGACGAAATAAGGGCTAAATTTTCTACACAGCAGATTCACGCAGTTAACAACCTGAACACGCTAAATCAAAAAATACTCGAAGAAATCGATATAATAAGAGATAAATTCGATGATTGTCATAAATTTTCAAGACTATTACCGCTAATGATGGAGAAAATGGCTCGTTTTAACTTGGAACTGCCTACAGAGTTTGTAGTTCTAAGACCATGGTCAATCAATGACTATGAATTATCCGAAGGTAACCCCGAAGACCTGCCTTTATTCAAAAAACTGACAAATATCAGCAAAAAAATATTAAGCGAACTCAAACAAATTAACTTTAATCAAGACTTATTTATGGATCAAGTCCCGGATCAGGTAAGCTACAGCAATGTAAAAGAAATCCTGCATCTTCCGATTCCTAAAGATTGCTCAAATTCAGAGCCTAATGATATATCCTATCCTAAATACCGGGAGGGCTTCACCGATCACCCCCTGATTAGAATAATAGACGCACACAAAGAATTGCTTTATAAAATTCGCTGCGTGCGCCAATCTCAGTTTAGACTCGACAAAGTCAAGCATAACATCTGTTATAAAGATGATTATCTTACTTTAGCACGAGATAAATACTATGACCCGTATCAAGAAGATGAAATTAAATATTTTAGCTATGAAACATGGGAAGACGAACGGGTAACAGCCGAACAAGAAGAGCAAAGATACAATGAACATTTTGAGTATTACAGAGATTACAAAAATCGAGACTACGAGCAAAGAGTAATCAATGCTCAACGTCGCAAATCACGTAAACTAATGGCTATAGAACGCAATAAATTTGTTGCAGAGTGCTGCGAAGAGGCAAGGAAGGAAGCTCGCCAGCGTAAGCTAGAAGAAAAAGCAGAAAAAAAGCTAAAAAAAGTTAAACAGGGGAAGTATAAATTAGTAAAAATTAGCTCAAAATCTAAGCTAACAGATTTAAAGACCTACAAAGAAGTATCCGCTGTTGCGAAGGTGGCCGATGCTGCTTCAGCAGGCGATACTGATATTTTAAAAGATGAAAATAAAGAAAATATTATAAAAGAAGATACTTTTAGCGATGAAAATAATGCGACAAATAATAATATAATAGATATAAATAACAGTAAAAAAGAAGAATTGAATAAGAAAAAGCCCTATTATTAGAGGACTTTGATATAAAAATTAAAGATTTTAATTGCAATGGCAAGCTTTTTGTATAACAAAAGGGGGGTTGTCATTGCAATTTTTTTATGTGCCTACTATCCGAAAAAAAAGTGTTAATCAAAGTCCATCAGTAACGTTGAACTTAAGCTATAATTGAACTGTACAGCTTAAGCCAGTCGAGGACTCAAGGTGAGTAGAGAATGTGCCTTAGGCACGTTAAGTTTTGTAAAGTTCCAAAAAAATCTAAGATTAAAAAAGCAATTATCGGCAAAAAAAATACTTTATATATGTACAATCAATTAGCTTCATAAACTTACTCCCCAACATTCCCTTCCTATCAAATTTTACCCTATAAAAAGGGTTTTTTTTTGCAAAAAAATAGGAAGATCAACAGTTTTAACAATTTAAAGATAAACAATCACCCGACTTAGATGGGTGTTTTTTCAGTTATAGCAACATTTTTTAGCGGTAAATAAAAGCTAAATGTACTGCCAAAGCCCTGAATGCTTTTAACATCAACATATCCATTGTGGATTTGAGCAATATGCTTGACAATAGATAGCCCCAATCCGGTGCCGCCTTGCTTTCGACTGCGGGCTTTATCAACTCTGTAAAATCTTTCAAATATCCTGGGCAAATGCTCGGGCGCAATACCCAATCCCTGGTCAATAATATCAATAGCAATGTATTTATCGTGCTTTTCAACTTTTACGGTTATCGTTTTGTTTTCATTACTATATTTGATGGCATTTATTATCAAATTTACTATTGCCTGCTCAAAAAGCAGTATGTTTATTTCTACTTGTATGTCAGTAGGGCATTGTAGTTCAATATCTATATTTTTATCTTTTGATTTAATCTCGCATGCTTGCAAAGCATTAACTAATATTTCTTTTAAACTATATAACTCAAGGGTTATAGATTCATTGCACTGCTCAAGCCTGGATAAACTCAGCAAATCTTCCACTATGGCACTTAGCCTGTTTGAATGCCTGGAAATTATCTCTAAAAATCTTTTAGCAGTGTCAATATCAGATAAAGCACCGTCATTTAGTGTTTCAATAAATCCTTTTATAGATGTTATAGGTGTTTTCAACTCATGAGAAACATTGGCAACAAAGTCTTTTCTGATATTTTCCAATTGCTTAATCCTGGTTATATCTTTTAATACAAATAGTGCTTCAATTTTTGTATTTTTAGAATCCTTAATGGTAATGCCCTTAAGTTGTAATAACATAGGGTTACCATTTTTTTCAATACAAATCTCTTTTTCCAAAGATTCATCTTCTGAATTAAGTGTCTCTTCAATAAAATTTATTATTTGCTCATCGTGTATGGCCTGATATAGATTTTTCTTCTGGGCATCTTCAATACTGTCAATTTCTAATATCTCAGCAACGGATTTATTTAAACGCCTTATGTTTTTCTCATTATCAATAGCAATAATGCCCTCGGACAAATTAGAAAATATTACTTCCTTTTCTTGTTTTTGTCTTGTGATTTTGTTAATTCTGTTGTCGAGCCTTTTAGCCATTTTGTTCATAGCTATTGCGACTTCTGCGATTTCTTTAATATTAGGCACTGATAATTTATAATTCAAATCCCCATCTGCAAATTTTAAAGCTCCCTCAGCCAAAGATTCTAAAGGGGTGCTTATATTTTTAGAAAATATCCAGCTGATTGCACCTAGTAACGCTGATGTTATCAATGTTGTAATTATTATCTTGTTAAATATTTCACTTAAATTTCTGTCTATAAAATCAATAGTCACGGCATTTCGCAACACACCAACGAGTTTTCCGTTGTATTTAACAGGTACAGCTATATACATCATTTTTTTCTGCAATGTATTGCTATATCTGATAGATTCACCGATTTGTCCGTTTAGTGCTTTTTGTATTTCAGGCCTGTTGGCATGATTCTCTAATAGCTCAGTGTCATAATGAGAATCACTAATAACTCTTCCGTCTGTACCAATAAATGTTATTCGCGATGAGGTCTTCGCAGAATATTTGTATGTTAAATTTTTTGTTTTATCTTTATTAATAGTATCTAAAGAACTTTTAAACTCATCTTTTATTAATAAAACTTGAGAGGTTAACTCTGATGCAACTCTTTCAAGGTAAAAATTTCTCCAAGTAGTTGTAGTAAATATAATTGTAACTAATAAAAATACACATATTATAACTATATAGGACTTAAACAGTTTCCAGAATAATTTTTTATTTTTCATTTGTTTATAATTCCTTAAATCTATATCCCACTCCTCTTACAGTTTCAATATGAGAGCTAAACTCCATAAGTTTTTTTCTCAAGCCTACTAATAATACATCCACTGTTCTATCGGTTACGCAATGTTCATCGCTTTTAATTGCATCAATTATTTGGTATCGCGTGAATACCCATCCTTTATTAGATGCGAGTAGGTGCAATGTTTTAAATTCAGAATACGATAATTTAATAGGTTTATCATCAATTAAAACTTCGTGTTTTTCGGGATTAATACTAAGTTTATCAATTTGAATAATTGACTCAGGGTTATAATACCTTTTACCATCTCTTCTTAATACTGTTTTTATCCTGGCTAAAAGAATTTTAGGACTGAATGGCTTGGTTATATAATCATCAGCACCCGCTTTCAAACCTTTTATTATATCTTCTTCTTCGCCTCTAGCCGTTAACATTATTATAGGTATTTGCAGATTTTCAGAGTCATTTTTTATAATCCTGCATACTTCTAATCCGTCTATCCCCGGTAACATTAAATCTAAAAGAATTAAATCAGGATTTTCTTTATTTACTGCACTTAATGCTTCTTCCCCAGACATTACATAATTAACATTAAAACCGCTTTTCACAAGATTATATTTAAGCAGTTCTATGATATCTTCTTCATCTTCAATAATAAGGATTTTTTTGTCTTTCATAAAATGAATTTCCTGTTATTTTCTGATTAATAATATATTGTATTTTAAAGAATAATTATTAGTCTTACATTAAAGTCTTTAAATATTTTAAGTTTTATTAAAATTATATCTTAAGGTCTGAGAAATAAAAAAATAACTTAGTTTGTTAAAAACGGATAAATATAATAAAATATTCTATAGTATTTATACTGCATAGGAGATTTTTAAAATTATGTCAGAAGCTATTACCGTGTCTGTAGAAGAGTTAAACGCAACAAATGTAGCCAATATAAAAGAACTCTATGAAACTTTTAAAATAAAAGCACAAAAAGATTACAAAATGGATTTTCCTGCTCTAGAATATGAAGATTTTTGTGAAGTAATAGAACAAAATATATTAAAGGCTTTAGTTTTATACGAAAATTCAGTTCCTAAGGCTTTGTTAATGTATGTTATTGAGAATTTTAAATCTGTAGAATTAAATATTATTCACGTAATTGATAAAGAGAGGGTTAAAGAAAGAAAATCTAAAATATTAGCTGGATTGATGAATATATTAAAAGATAGAACAGACTGGAGATTAATTAGCTATCCTATGTTGGGCGTACAGGAAAAGTTTGTTCAAAATATTGCGTCAGACTTTAAGTTTAGCTTTGTCGGACAGGCAGTAGTTAAATTTAACTTTGAAGATATGATTTCTCATCAGGTATTAAAAAAAGCAAAACTAGCTGACCTGCCCGAAGGTTATACCATATCAGAGTGGAAAGATGAATACTTTGATGCAGCTTCTGATATTATTTATGAAACCTTTAAAAATTCTAAAGACTCACTCTTTGATCCTAGATTTAAAAGCTTGGATGGTACAAAACAACTTGTCAATAGTATAGTGTCGGGCATGTTTGGTGATTTTTTATCAGAGGCTACCACTGTTTTGTTATATCAAAATGTCCCGGTTGGCATTGTTTTTTGCAACTTGGCTACGCTACTTTTAGCTAATGTGCCTTTAATTGGAATAAAAAGCGGACATAAAAATAAAGGCTTAGCAAAGTATATATTAAGAAATGCACTTCAAGAGGTTATTTCCCTAATCAATGCAGGACAAATTTTTTCGCAAAATTTAAATGCTGCGGTAGAAACCGATAATTATCCGGCTTTAAAAATGTATAGAAGGCTTGGATTTGTAGAAGACTATACTTATCCGCATGCTTATTATGACAATCCTAATTATAAAGGGTAAGGGTAGTTTATGGTAAGTTATGTATTTTTTTTGATAATACTTTTTGTGATAGCTGGTGGGTTAATTAGCGCATTAATGCTGGTATTTTATAATCAAATTATCCAAAAAGAAGAATCTGTTAATAATGCCCTTGCTGAGGTGAAAAATTTCTATCAAAGAAAACTCGATTTGATACAGGGCATTATAGAAGAACTTGAAACATATACTGGATATGAAAAAGAAACACTTGAACAAATAGTAGGAGCAAGAACCACAGCAATAGAAAAGCTTAATAAGTTAGGATCTTCTGATGAACAGAATATATCAGCGGAATTAACAGAGTCAGATAAGAAGTTGTCTTCTACTTTAGGAAATCTGTTAAGTGTTGTAGTTCAATATCCTGAGTTAAAAGCTGGTTCTAATTTTATTATGTTGCAGGAGCAGCTGGAAATATCAGAAAATCAAATTGCACAAGCAAGGTCTGTTTATAATGATGAGGTAAGGATATTTAATTCCTACATTCAGTCCTTCCCACAAGTTTGTGTAGCTTTTATACTGGACACAAAGCCAAGAAATTATTTTGAGCAGGAGTCCGAAAAGAGTTAAGTTAATTGAGGATATGAATTATGGATACAAGTAAGAAAAGAAAAATTATATTTTTTGTTGTTATAGCTGATTTGATAGTTTTTGCAGTATTAGGAATTGCGTTTTTATTTACTTATAATGACCTTGTTGATGCCAATAATAGAGTAGATGAGGCAAGAGCACAAATTGAAACAGCTTATCAACGAAGAGCAGACTTAGTGCCTAATTTGGTCAGCTCTGTAAAAGCTTATGTAAAACACGAAAAATCTGTTTTGGAAAATATAACTAAACTTAGAGCCAGTATTAATAGCCTTATGCCTAAATCAAAAGGGGATAAAAATCTATCTTCCAAAGATATTAAAAAATATATGGAATCTCAAAAGTTGTTAGGCGGTGCTATCAAACAACTTTTTGCTGTTTCAGAAAATTATCCTGACTTAAAAGCTTCGGAAAACTTTCTTGCGCTTCAAGACCAGTTAGAAGGCACGGAAAACAGAATCAATATGACAAGGCAGTTTTATAATTCAACTGTAAGAAAGTATAATACTAAAGTTAAAAGGTTTCCGGGTAATCTCGTTGCGCCTTTATTTGATATGAAAGTACAACCATTTTTTAAATCGTCTAAAGGTTCTTCAGAAGCAGTAAAAGTTAAATTCTAGGTGATAGCCATTAAAAATGAATATTAAACAAGTAAAATACACATTCGTTATAAGCTTTATAATAGCTGCGGTCACTTTAATAAATTTTATACCTAATTCGTCAAATATTGTTGGCCCTTTTGATATAAAAAACAGGCCGGTTAGCCTTATTAGCCAAAAATATGTTTATGACTGGGGCAATGTTCTTACAAATATTGATGAGTATAGTGAAAACTATATTAGTGAAAATATCGTAAAAAAATATGGAATTGAAGTAGTTATTGTGACTTTGCCAAATCTTCAGGGGCATTTATCTGTTGAAAATGCAGCATTTAAGATATTTAATAACTGGAAAATAGGCAAAAAATATAATGGCAAAGGCATATTGCTTTTGTTTGTTAAAAGTCCCAAGGTCGTTAAAGTAGAAGTGTCTACATATTTAGAAGATGTTTTTACTGATATATTTGTAGGGCATATACAAGACAGGCAATTAAAGCCTAATTATCTTGGTGGAAATCTTGATAAAGGTATAGTTGCTGTGTTTGAAGAAATAGAAAAAAGAGCTCAACTTAAAATTTCTCAAGATGACCACTCACCTTTAGTTAAGGAGCTTGATCAGGAGATTTTAAGTCAGGGTGCAGGGGCTAAAAGAAAATTAGTCGATAAGCCGGTTTCAAAGACGTCAGTTAAAAAATTGCCTGAGGGCAAATACCAGGCAGGCAGTACACCTGAAGAAACCTGGAAAAAAATTATAAAAAGGTGGAAGAATAAAGAAAAATCTCCATATTTAGGTATTTATACTGAAATGGCAAAGCTTATGTATAGAGATTATCAGAATTTGCCTGATTCTTATTATAAAAAGAATGTATCTGCCTATAATACAAAGCCTTATAACGTACAACTAGACGGCAATTTTGCTGTTATTGACTTTGGTAATCAAAAAGGTTGGGATAATTCGCCGTTTTTGATGTGTAAAACCGAAGAAGGCTGGAAATTTGATATGGTTTATCAGCGTAAACTTGTTAGAATGGGACCTTCACCTTCTTGGGGGGTTGAGAGGACTATATCCCCTTATACAAAGCTATTAAGAAAGTATCCGGGCTATCTTGGAATAGACACGCCTCGCCACAGTGAAGATATTTACACTATTCAAGATGACAAAAAGCATGCTCGCGCAATAGTTGATCTTGAAGAAAAGCTTCAATCTAACCCTAATAGTTATGAAGTAAACTTTGAGCTTGGAAAACTTTATTCAACTCTTGCAATGGGGCTAAAGGCTATACCTCATTTAAATAAGGCAAAACATTATAATCCTGATAATCCTTATATTTATAAATATCTTGCTATTGCTTATGTTGACTCTACTTATCAATATAAAAAAGCAATAAGTGAAATAAAGAAATATGTTGAACTTATGCCTGGTGATGATTTTGGGTACAGTTTTTTAGGGTATTTATATTTTAGGACAAAAAAGCTTGATCTGGCGAAAGCTGAATTTAAAAAGGCTTTGAAGATTAATCCGCGCAGTTGTTATGCAAATGCAAAGCTGTCAAGGGTATACAAAAAGATGTATTTAGACTCTTCAAACGCGAATATTACAAAATTAGTTTATAAGATATCATCTGATGAATTTTTTGATAAAGCAAAAGCTTATTGTACACATGATCAAAGTGAAAGATTCAGATGGTTATCACGCTGGCGTAACAGAAAGTTTTAAGGATATAAGTAGAAGAGCCTATAAAGTATGACTCTTCTACATTTTTTTATTTTCTTCTAAATACTAAAAAATAAGTCTCGATAGCTGCAAGCAATACACCTAAAGTTGCACATACCCCTAAAGCTATTTTATCTCTAGGGGGTACCAAGCCTTGTTTTCTTTGTTGTTCATAATCTTGAGAAGCTACGGCTGCGGCATCAGAAGTTAGAGCTGACGCACCTGCGACCACGGCACCAGCAGATTTAAAGGATACTTTTGCTTTGGGCTTTTTCAAACTTTGAGAGATTATAGGCTTACTTTTTATTTGCATCTTACATATCCTTTTTGCTACTACAATAATAAGTCAGCCTTATTTTTTTATATAATAAGAAGAAGAAACTTGATTAATAGAACCTTCTTCTTTATTTAAGTTATTTATCTTTAACTATTTTTTGAGTATTACATACCAGGCAACTACACTTGTAAACAATATGCTTAAAGTTGCGGTTATTCCTTTAATCATTTCATTTTTGAAGCTTTCTTCTTTTTTTGCACTGGCTGCCGCTGCTGCAACTCCAGGAATAACTCCACTAGATATTATAAAGTTAGCAGATTTAAAGGATACTTTTGCTTTTGGCTTTTTCAAATTTTGGGAGATTATAGTCTTATTTACTTGCATTTTATGTCCTTTTTTCCATTGTAATAAATCAGTCTTACTTTTTTTTTTATTCGAGAAGGAGAAGAAACTTGAGTAATAGGCTCTTCTCCTTTTCTGTAGTTTTTTATTTTTTTCTGAATATTAAAAAATAAGCTTCGACAGTTGCAAGCAAGACAGCTATAGTTGCAAATATTCCTTTAATCATTTCACCCCTAAAAGTTATCAAGCCCTGTTTTTTCTGCTTTTCGTACTCTTCATTAATTATTGGTACTGCGCCAGCCATAATGCAAGATTTAAACGGAACTTCTACCTTTTTTCCTGAATGGTTAGGTTTATTTAAGTTTAAAATGACGTGTTTATTTATTTGCATTTTATACCCTTTTTATTACTTATCAGCTGTAAATAATATCAGATATCTCTCTTACTGATACTTTACCTTTTATCATCAATTTTTTTAGTTTTATATTTAATAAATGAGCTTTTAATTCATTTAAATCTTCCTGTAAGCCTTTCTGATTTGCTTTAGTCATGTCTCTATAATAATCTAAAGCCCCGCCTATAGCTCCACCAGCTAGAAAGGCAACCATATAAGGCAAAGGTATACCAGAAGTATCTTTATCTAGAGCAGTAATGGTGGCTGCACAAAGTAAAATTTGGAATGTCCTAAGGCTTTTAGAACAGCAAGCAATTTTGTCATTAATAATTTTTATATTATTATTATTATTTAATGATTTATGCTTTTTTGTAATTTTATATAAATCTTTTAAATCGGAGTCTTGAACCTCTAACTTTGAATCCACATTAGAGTTGGTTTTATTTTTTATAAGATTTAGAGTTCTTTTTCTTTTAATTTCGCTTTCTTTCAGAGCATTTACAACATTATTATCAAAATCAGTTTCAGAAGACCATTCACTATCTATTAACCTTATGAGAAAGTTATCTTGCTCATCTTCTGTTTTTAATCTTGATAAATCATTCCCACTTGATGCATTATCTTTTGCTATATCAACATATTTTCCTTTAAAGTTGACATTGGATGGAATTGGGTAGTCTGGTATACTAGGTTTACTAAGTATACTTTTTGCACAATTTAGTGCATTTCGTTTATCTGCACCAATGTTTTTTGTTGTAAGCTCGTTGTCTATTTCTGTACGAACCTTATCAATGTATGCTTTTCTTAGTTCATTATTGTAAGAAAAGCGTTCTCCCAGCTTTTTCAAATCTTTGTCATATTTGCCAGAAATAAGGTTTTCAAATGGCTCACCATCCTGTTTGGAGCGTTCATTCCATTCACCATAAATTTTATTAGCTTCTTCTGCTATATTATTTTGATTAATAATTTCTAAAGAATTGACTTCTTTTGGAATAGGCTTAAAAGTTTTGTCGAAAAACTTAATGGAGGGAGGCTGTATTAAAGACATTATACTTGTTTCCTTCAATTTAAATTTATAATACCAATTGTAGAAAATCAAAAGAGGTACTATTAGTGATAATTTTAAAATGCAATATTTACAAAAATTTATTTTTATAATTTACTCAAATAATTTATTTTTAATTTTAAAATAATAAATAGAAATAAAATAATTCAGTGCAAGCATAATTCTACTATTGATGGTATATTTGATTATAATATTATAAGATTTTCTTTTGAACAAACTTGAAAATTATGTGGCTAATATATAATAATTGTATAGAGGGTAATATAATATATACAAATTTTATGAAAAAATAACTTGGGAAGGGATAAAAAACAAATGAAGGGGAAATATAAAAGCTTTTTAAAAATAGGCTTAATAAGCTTGCTTGCAGCTTTTTCATTAAAGGCTTGTCTTGTAGCGGATATACCTGAAAGTAATATAACAACTGAAAAAAATAATGAAAATAACAGTTTTGAGATAGCGTCAGCTAAAAGTGTACGACCTTTTAAAAACATTGAAATAAATGGTGTAGACTATATACAGGCCAGAGGGAAAATCGGCAAATTTGGCGGAACCCTATACACCTCAACAATAGGTGAAGGTCCAAAAACTTTTAACCCTTGGAATGCAAAAGATGCTACATCATCAACGATGGGCGAATTAATGTTTGACGGGCTTGTGGCTACAGATCCTTATACTGGAGAAGTAGTGCCTCAGCTGGCAAAATCCATAAAAGTACTTCCCTCTAACAAAGAATATATTATCACTTTAAGAAAAGGTATAAAATGGTCTGATGGTAAGCCAATAACTGCAAAAGATGTTGTATTTACCTGGAATGATATTATAATCGCAGGCTATGGCAATACAAGCATGTTAGATAGTATTATGGTTAACGGAAAACCTCCTAAGGTTGAGTTTATTGATGATTATACTGTTAGGTTTATTACACCAGAGCCCTTTGCTCCATTTTTAAGAATCTTAGGACAAAGTATAGCGCCTAAGCATATATTGGAACCTGTTGTAAAAAAGGGTAAAAAAGAATTTGCTTCTTTTTGGGGTGTAAGTACACCGCCTAAAAACTTTGTGACAAGCGGAAAATTTAAGCTTAAATGGTATATTCCAGCACAAAGGGTAGAGTTTGTTAAGAATCCTGATTATTACGTTGTTGATAAAAAAGACCAAAAACTGCCATATCTTGATAATTACATAATGTATATTGTTGGAGACTTAAACAATCAGGTTTTAAAGTTTGAAGCTGGTGATATTGACATCCTCGGCGTTAGAGGCAGTAATGTGGCAAGATTTAAAGAGCTTGAGAAAAATTCTGATTATAAAATGTACAACCTTGGTCCTAACACAGGAACAGCGTTTGCAACATTTAATATGAATAGAAAAAAAGATGAAAACGGTAAATATTATGTAAATCCTGTAAAGCAAAAATGGTTTAATGATATAAACTTCAGAAAAGCTGTAGACTATGCAATAGATAGAGAAAACATGGTTTCTAATGTATTGCACGGCGTTGGTGCACCTTTATTTACCGCTGAGAGTTATTCCTCTATGTATTTAAATCATAAATTAAAAAAAGGACACCCTAAAAATATAGATAAAGCAAAAGAATTGTTAGCTAAATCAGGCTTTAAATGGAATAAATCTGGCAAATTGTTAGATAAAGACAATAATAAAGTAGAGTTTAACCTTTATACCAATGCTGGCAATACCGAAAGAGAAGCTGTCGGGGTAATGTTAAAGCAAGATTTAGAAGAATTAGGTATGCAGGTCAACTTTAAACCTATTGAGTTTAATGTTTTAGTAGGCAAACTAAATAATTCTCTTGATTGGGATACTATTATAATTGCATTAACAGGTAGTTCTTTGGAGCCGCACGGTGGCAAAAATGTTTGGACAAGCACTGGAGCATTACATTTGTTTGATCAAAGAAAAGAAAAAGACCTGAAAAACATAGCAGATATTCGAGAATGGGAAAAAGAACTTGATTATCTGTTTAATTTGGGAGCAAAAACTTTGGATATTGACAAAAGACGCGAAATTTATGATAGATATCAAGAAATAGTTTATAATCAAGCTCCTATGGTTTACTTATATTCTTCCTTAAGAATATTTGCAATAAGAAAAAAGTTTGGTAATATTAACCCAACAAAGCTTGGTGGCATGATGCATAACCTGGAAGAAATTTATTTAAAGGAATAATTATTTATGTCTATACCTGTATATATTTTAAAAAGAATACTTCAAGCGATTCCGCTGCTTATTATTGTATCTATAATGAGTTTTGCAATAATTAAACTTAGCCCTGTTGATCCTCTGGCTGAGCTAAAGCTTAATCCTGCAATTTCTCCACAAACATTAGAAGCGGAAAAAGAACGACTAGGGCTTAACTTGCCTGTTTATATGCAGTATTTTAAGTGGCTGACAAGTGCTCTGCAAGGTGATTTAGGCATATCAACCTCAGGGGAAAAAGTTATAACAAGACTAATGGAACGAATCCCAAATACATTGTTATTAACAACTTCTTCTATATTGCTAACGTGGTTGATTGCATTGCCTATTGGTATTTTTGCTGCTCTTAGGTGGCGCTCGGCAATTGACAGAATATTAACTGTTTTGTCTTCTATTGGAATGGCAATACCAAGCTTCTTTTTTGCATTGCTATTGTTGATATTTGCGGTTAAAAGCGGCTGGTTCCCCATTGGAGGCTTAACAAGCGTTAACTTTGATAAAATGAATATATTTCAAAAAATACTAGATGTTGCTCATCATTTGTTTTTACCTGTTTTGGTTTTATCAACTGCAGGTTTGGCTGGGCTACAAAGACAAGTTAGAGGAAATCTTTTGGATGTGCTCGAGGCTGATTATGTTAAAATGGCCAGGGCAAAGGGGCTTCCTGAAAACAAGGTAATATACAAACACGCTGTGAGAAACGCAATTAACCCTATGGTCACGATGTTGGGATTTGAGTTCGCGGCGTTATTAAGTGGGGCTGCGCTTACGGAATTTGTATTTCAGTATCCCGGACTTGGCAGGCTGATATTAGAAGCAGTAATGAAGCTTGATATTAACCTTGTAATGGCTTCGTTGATGATAGGGGCGATAATGCTTATATTAGGTAATTTACTTGCTGATATATTATTAAAACTTGTAGATCCAAGAATTTCACTAAATTAAATGAGTAATAAAAACAGGAATAAAAAATGAAAAAAAGAATTAATGATAGAAGCTTAAGATCAATAGTTCAAAGATTATTAAAGGATAAATATACATTTACGGCGTTGACTATTCTGTCAATATTGTATTTATCAATAGCTTTTGCCGGGTTTATTGCGCCCTATTCAAAAGAATTTTCTGATAGGCATTTGTCTTATGCTCCGCCTTCTAAAGTTTTTACAATAACGCCGGAAGGCAAGCTGTCTTGGCCATATACATATAATTACAAGCGGACTTTTAATCCTAACACATTTAAAATGGATTTTAAACTCGACAGGTCTCAGCGTTACTATCTTAAATTCTTTTCAAAAGGTGATGATTATAAACTATTTGGATTTATACCATGTGATATTCATTTATTTTCAGTGGACTCTAAGAACGGTAGACTGTTTTTGTTAGGAACTGATATAAATGGACGCGATAACTTCTCAAGGCTTCTTTATGGCGGTCAGATATCGCTCACAATTGGTTTTATTGCTTTGTTTATTTCTTTTCCAATAGGGCTGCTTTATGGGGGAATCTCCGGTTATGCAGGAGGCAAGGTTGATAATGCAATGATGCGTCTAACCGAGGCTATAATGAGCATACCTAGCTTTTACCTACTTATAAGTCTTGCTGCGATATTGCCGGCAAATATGACCAGTTCACAACGATTTACGCTTATAACTGTTATACTTGCTTTTATAGGCTGGGCCGGTTTTAGTAGGGTCGTTAGAGGTATGGTTTTATCTATTAAAAAACAAGAATACGTTGATGCAGCCAAAGCAATTGGCGCTCATCCTTTAAGAATAATAGCCAAACACATATTGCCGCAAACAGCAAGTTATGTAATAGTTGCTATTACATTAAGTGTGCCTGGTTATATACTTGCAGAGTCCGGCTTAAGCTTTTTAGGCTTAGGTATTCAACAGCCTGATGCAAGCTGGGGTAATATGCTAAAAGAGGCTCAAGAGTACATAAATGTAATAAATAGGCCATGGCTTTTAATACCGGGCGGATTGATCTTTATAGCCGTGCTTTCATTCAATCTTATAGGTGATGCGGTGAGAGATATTCTTGATCCTAAGAGTAAATTAAATTAATTCTCATATATTATGTTTATTTTTTGCAGATTCAGTTTGAGATTTAATAATTAATTTGGTATTCTTATATTTATACTGGTTTTAAATCTAAACTAGGTTATATTTTGAGAATAGAAATTTAGGAATGAGTTTGTTTGGGGTTAAACATTACAAATGGATATTGTTATAACGGGTTCTGAGTTAGAAATTTTATTAAGGCTTGTAGTTTCTTTACTATTAGGTTTTATTATAGGTATTGAGAGAGAGTTAACAAATAAATCAGCTGGATTGAGAACCCATATATTGCTTTCTCTGGGTTCTACAATATTTACGATAATATCTATTTATGGTTTTTCAAACATCATGGACTTTGATGGCAGCACAAGATTAAATGATCCTGCCAGGGTCGCTGCTCAAATTCTTACCGGCATTGGTTTTATTGGTGGTGGTGTTGTATTACATCACGGTATATCTATTTATGGCTTAACCACAGCCGCATCATTATGGATAACTGCAAGTGTAGGTATGGCAGTTGGAACCGGATCGTATAAGGTTGCAACTATCTCTACGCTCATGGCCTTTTTGGTTTTAGTTTTAATTCGCAAACTAGAAACAAGTTTTTTATATAAATTAACTAAAAAAGAAGCTCGTATTAAGCTTAGGCTAACTTGCAAAGCAGAAAATACTGAGAAAATACAAGAAGGGCTTTTTAATACCTTTTATCACATCCTAAAATTAGATACTAAAAAGTCTTTAGAAGATGAAAATATAGAAGTAATAACTGCAATGCTTGATATGCATGAGGTAAATCCAGTTCAAGTGGTTTATAAAAAATTAAAAAAATTGGAAAATATTGAATCTGTTAAGTTAAATCAAGTTTCTAATAAATTTTAATAAAACTAACCGAATATATAATCTCAAAATGAAAAAAATGATTTAAACTAATACTAATTTACAATTTAAGTTAAAAGAGATTATACGCTTGTGAAAGATAAGATTTTAAATAACGAACACGTAAAAAAAATACTAGAAAAGCTTCAAATTTATATAGAGAAAGCTAAGTTTGACAAAGTTAAGTTATTTATAGAAACTTTTTTAAGTAGATATGAGCTGCATCTTTTAACAATGGCAATGCTTGCAGTTATTGTAGTAATATTAGTTTCTTTTTATAGCGAACCCGAATCGCTTTCCAATATGTTAAAAAGCGGAAATAAATATATAGAAGAAGGTAATAACGCTAAGGCTTTAAAGATTTATACCAAGATAACAAGGAAATTTCCTGATTCATATGAGGGACATTTGCAGCTAGCCAGAATTTACAAACAGATTGACGAAAAAGACAGAGCCAAAATCGAATACTATAGAGCAATGAAGTTAAATTATATTTTTAATTTTGATGCTTATTTTGAATTGGCTCAAATGTATATAGATGAAGGTAATTACGCTTTTGCAGAAGAAATTATAAAACCACTAAAGAAAAAGACAAATTTAAAAACTCTTAAAAAGCGTATTGGTGATTTTTATTATAACTGGGGTAATCATTTATCTCATAAGTTGAATCAAAAATCAAAAGCAATAAGAAAATATAAAACAGCAATAGAATACTATAAACAATGTGATAAAGAATTGGTTGAGCATGCAGAAGAAACAATTGTTGATACTTATATAGATATAGCAAACAGCTATACCGTGCATAAACAAACAGAGGATGCGATTAAAATACTTCAACTTGCTCTCAATTACAGAGAAACAGCAACTATTCGTTATGAACTCTCTCAATTGTATAAAACTTTTGACCTTAAAAAAGCTTCTGAAGAGCTCAAAAAGACTATTTATATGGAGCCTGAGAATGAAAGATTTCTTGCTGCTTATATAAATATTTTAATTGCTCAGGCTGAAGAAGCCATAAATAAGCAACAATTCAAAAAAGCAAAGCTTTTTTATGAAAGTGCTAAAAAATACAAAGAAAAATATCAGTTTGAAATTGTTAAAAAGCGACTATTTGTTGTTAATATACTTGGCATAAAATATAATGAATTACCGCAAAGTGATAAAACTGTACCTGGTATAAGCTTTAAAATAACTAATAACAGTAGTAAATTGGTTAATAAGCTAGAGACAAAAGTTATTTTCCTCAAAAATGGTAAATACTTTAGTAGTATAACTAAGCAAATAATTGATTCTAAAAACCTATTAAAACCTGATGAAACAACAGAAGAAATTATTGTATTCTCTCCTAATTCAATGAAAAAATTAAAAAGTCATGAAAAGCTTCAAATAAAGGTATTTTTATCAAATCAATTAGCTGGTGGCTGGAACTTATATAGAGTTATAGACTTAAAAAAAGATGCGAATCAAGATATAAAAACTAAAACACATGAATCAGCTTTGTCGTCCAAGCCACATCACGCAAAAAGTGCTGAGCAAAAAGCCAATAAGCATACTAATAAAAATCATAAAAAAGAGAAAAAACCTATCGTTAATAAGCGTCATTGATGATAATCATTGTTGCAAGCTTTTGATTCAGCTTAAGCAAGTTTAATAGCGTCAAAACTCGATTCGGTAGATAACTATCGCAGCTTTAAAGGAGAGTTTTTAAAATGGAAAATACTAAATTTATCAGAGAAAATCAACTTTTGGTTTTTGGTATAGTAATTGCATTTGGACTTGTTTTTGCAGCTGCAATACTTGGTAATACAGCTTATCAAATAAAAAAATTAAATAGTGAATATATTAAAGTAACAGGTGCAGCTAAAAAAAATATTAAATCCGACAGGGTTATTTGGGAATTTCAAATATATCAAAGGTCAATAAATCCTACAGATGCTTATAAAGACCTTAATGATGCTGCTGGAAAAGTAATAACATACTTAACTACAAAAGATATTCTGTCTAAAAATATAACCAAGTCTATTATACGAACCAGCATGCTGTACAAAAGATCGGATAAAGGCATAAGGATCAATGAAATAGATGCATATCAGGTTTATCAAACATTTAAAGTTGAGTCTAATGACGTGGATAAAATAACTCAGGTATCTCAAAATGCTGCTGAATTAATAAATCAGGGAGTTTTTATTCAGGGTTCGTTTTTAAAATATTTTTATACAAAAATAGAACCACTTAAGGTAGAAATGCTTGCAAAGGCTACAGAAAATGCAAAGCAACGTGCGCAGAGCATGCTAAAATCTACAAAAAATAATATTTATAGCATGCAGTCTGCTAAAATGGGGGTATTTCAAATAACACCGGTTGACTCTACTGCTGTTTCCAGCCTTGGGATAAATGATACAAGCTCTCTGAATAAGCAAATTACTGCTGTAGTATCTGTTATATATACAATTAGATGACAAATTATTTTTTCGTACCTTGAAGCTCTTGTTATTTACTTACCTTTAGCTGTTTTATAACTTTATTTTATTAGTATTAAAAATAAAAAAAGTAAATATCATCAAATAATCTAATATTTTAAGTAATAAAAATATAAACAATGAGAAACTTTTGGGTAGCATTTTTAGTCTTAAATTTATTGAAAAGCAATACAGCTATAAAAATAAAATTGACCTGGCACTCAACATTATGGTAGAAATGAAATAGATTCTTTTTATTTACATACGAAAGTGGAAATATAAAATGGTAATGGCAGAAAACATGCAAGAGAGAAAATTGAGCAAGATCAAAACACATTGGTGTAACAACATAACCGCTAAAAACATCGGCGAAAGAGTTGAAATTGCCGGATGGGTATCGACTGTAAGAGACCTTGGCGGTATTATCTTTGTTGAAGTAAGAGATAGAACCGGATTATTTCAAATAGTATCAGACCCTCAGCAAAATCCAGAAGTTCATAAAATCTTTGAACAACTAAAGGACGAATATGTTATACACGCTTTAGGCGTTGTATCTAAAAGACCTGAAGAAACTTACAATCCAAATCTCCCAACAGGAGAAGTCGAAGTATACCCAGATAAAGTTGAAATTATTTCAGAAGCTAAAACTCCACCGTTTCTTATCAATGATGACCAAGAAGTAGGTGAGGATTTAAGGCTTAAGTACAGATATCTTGATTTGAGAAAGCAAAAATTATTAAATAATTTAGTTTTAAGACATAATATAGTTACAGAAATCAGAAACTTCCTTAATAATAAAGAGTTTTTAGAGGTTGAAACACCTGTATTAATTAAAACAACACCAGAAGGTGCGAGAGATTTTCTTGTGCCAAGCCGTGTTCATCAAAATAAATTTTATGCATTACCACAATCACCGCAGATATTTAAACAACTCTTAATGGTTGGTGGTATCGAACGATATTATCAAATTGCGCGCTGCTTTAGAGACGAGGATACAAGATCTGACAGGCAACCGGAGTTTACTCAAGTTGACCTGGAAATGTCTTTTGTTGAGCCTGATGATATTATGCATTTAATTGAAGGTCTTTTATCAGCTTCATTTAAATGTGCAGGCGTAGATATTAACGGACCTTTCCCCAGAATGACCTATAAAGAAGCAATGGAAAGCTATGGTATAGACAGGCCTGATACCAGATTTGACCTTAAGCTTTTTGATATAAGTGATATAATGAAAAATAGTGCATTTACAGCTTTTGCTGATATTGTGAAAAAAGGCGGAAGTATAAGAGCATTATGTGTACCGGGCATTGCAAATTATAGCCGTAAATATATGGATGATATAAGAAATCTGGCTATATCGTATGGTGCAAAAGGTTTGGCTTGGATAACATACGCAGAAGACGGCTCTATAAAATCACCTATACTTAAATTCTTAAATGAAGAAGAGCAAGCACAAATTCAAAAATTAGCAAAGGCAAGCCCTGGCGATGTTGTATTCTTTGTAGCTGATCAGGATCCTGTTGTGTTTGATGTATTAGGAAGGTTAAGATTATACTTTGGTGAAAAGCTTAATTTGATAGATGAATCAAAACATAATCTGCTTTGGGTTTTAGATTTTCCAATGTTTGAATGGGATGCAGAGTCAGAAAGATTTATGGCAGTTCACCATCCGTTTACATCTCCAAATCCTGAAAGTGTCGATAAGCTTGATACGGAACCTCAAAACTGTAATGCACTTGCTTATGACATTATTTATAATGGTACAGAAATAGGTGGTGGCAGCATAAGAATCCATACTCCTGAATTACAGCAAAAAGTATTTGATACACTTGGTTTATCCAAAGAAGAAATTCAAGATAAGTTTGGATTTATGATAGATTCCTTTAAGTATGGCACTCCGCCACATGGTGGTATTGCATTAGGTTTAGATAGGCTTGTTGCCCTTATTTCAAATGCACCTTCGATTAGGGATGTAATAGCGTTCCCTAAAAATAGTCAGGCAAAGTGCTTAATGACAGATGCTCCGGGCTCTGCAGATGAGGAACAGCTTAGCGAACTTTATCTAAAACCTGTTTATCCTAAAAAATCAAAATAGAACATAAAAAAATATAAAAGAAAAAAACGATGAATTAATACTCATCGTTTTTTTCTTTGTCTTTACAGAATTTATCAAATTTTTGCATTAAATTATTTTCATCAAGAAAATCGAATAAGTCTTCAACCAACATCTCTTGAGACTCCATATTAAAGAATAATGCTTGAATGTATTTAATTAAATTATGACTTGATGTAATCATGTCGTCAGATAGGTTTAAAAGTGTAATTATATTTTTGTTTTTACTTTTTGACCATTTATCAATATTTTGATTATATATTTTGATAGTTTCGTTTATCTTATTAATATTTTCGTTAATCTCTTCCTGTAAATCTGTGCCATCCGGATCTTCATCACAAGCCTTTTTAAATTTCTCCAGCGATTCAATTTCTTCTTCATCAAAGTCTGAATGATTATACATGATGTAATCATAGCCCTGAAAAAAGTGCATAAGTACGTTATAATCTCTTTGTTCCTCTGATCCTTTATTCAAGGAAGCCCTGTATGCAGCCTCCAGGTCAATAATCTTATTGAAATAGCCTTTTTCTTTAAGTTTTTTCATCATTAATTTATAAAAAGAGCTTGATAGTCTTAGTTTTTTTAATATATCAAAATCTTCTTCTTTTTTAACTGCTTTAAAAAAGCAAATAGCATATAAAACCTGTGTTATATTTAATCCTTCAATATCTTCAATATCAGCCTGTTTTAGCGGAGATAAATCGATTTCTAATTTAGCAATCCCATCAATAAAAGCTTCCAAATTTTTATCGTAACTAGAATCTCCAATTCCTCTTTTTTTATTCACTTATAAATCACCTTTTATTTTTGTAAGTAAGTAATATTAATATATTACAACTAATACTTAGTTTACAATATATTATATTTTAATTTTTTTGTAAATTCAGAACGAGAAACATAATATATAATAAAAAATACTGCCAAATGTTAAGAAGGCAATATTTAAAATTGAATGTTTGAAAATTTATTTTATTTATAAGTTTTTACAAATAAGTTCGCCCATTTCTTTGGTACCAACTTCTTTCATTCCAGAGCTCATAATATCTTCGGTTCTATAATTGGACTCCAGAACTTTTGTAACAGCTTTTTCTATTGCATCAGCCTCTTCTTCTAGGTTAAATGAATATCTAATCATCATCGCAGCTGATAGAACTGTAGCAATTGGATTAGCTTTGTTTTGACCGGCAATATCAGGTGCAGAACCGTGAATTGGTTCATAAAGCCCAGTCTTGCCCTCTCCCAAGCTTGCTGATGGTAACATCCCGATTGAGCCTGTTATCATGCCGGCTTCATCAGATAAAATATCACCAAACATATTTGAGGTAACAATAACGTCAAACTGTTTTGGGTTCATAATAAGCTGCATAGCAGCGTTATCAACATATAGATGGTTTAATTCAACTTCTGGATATTCTTTTGCAACTTCTGTTACTATCTCTCTCCAGAGTCTGGAACTTTCTAGTATATTAGCTTTATCAACGCTTGTAACTTTTTTATTTCTTTTCATAGCAATGTCAAATGCGTTTTTCGCAATTCTTTTAATTTCGGGAATACTATAAGTAAGAGTATCAAAAGCTTCTTCATTACCTTGGTTGTTTATCATTCTTCCTCTTTTACCAAAGTAAATGCCCCCGGTAAGTTCTCTTACTACAACAATGTCAAGTCCTTCCCCAATAATTTCTGGTTTTAAAGGACATGCGTCTTTTAGTGATTTATGTAAAATAGCAGGTCTAATATTTGCATACAAGCCTAATTGTGATCTTAAACCTAAAAGAGCTTTTTCCGGTCTTTTATCGCCAGGAAGTGTATCCCATTTAGGACCACCCACTGCACCCAGCAGAACAGAATCGCTGTCTTGGCAAGTTCTGATTGTTTGTATTGGTAAAGGCTCACCAGTTGCATCAATTGCGCAACCACCTGCTAATACTTCAGTAAAGTTAAATTTATGGTTGAATTTTTTGCCTATTTGATTTAGTACGTTAATTGTCTGTTCAACTATATCAGGACCGATGCCGTCCCCTGGTATGGTTGCTATATTAAATTCCATCACTATTCTCCAGCTTTGATTTTGTTACGAGTGTATTCTACTAATCCGTCAGACTTCATAATTTCCTGAATAAATTCAGGGAAAGGTTCAGCCTTGTAAGATTTACCTTTTGTCTGGTTATAAATAATGCCTTCATTAAAATTAATTTCTACACAATCGCCTGCATCAATATTTTGAACAGCTTCGTCACACTCAAGAATAGGCAAGCCAATATTAATAGCATTTCTATAAAATATTCTTGCAAAGGTGCTGGCAATGACACAGGATATACCGGCTACTTTTATAGCAATAGGTGCGTGCTCTCTTGATGAACCACATCCAAAGTTTTTGCCGGCAACCATAATATCACCGTCTTTTACTTTTTCAACAAAAGTTTCGTCTATATCTTCCATACAATACTTTGCAAGTTCTTTAGGATCAGATGTATTTAAATATCTTGCAGGAATAATAACGTCAGTATCAACATTATCGCCATATTTAAATACAGTACCTTTAGCTTTCATCTTATATATCTCCCTTTATTAAAATTATTTAGCTTGTGATGCAGTTTTTGAACAAACAACTTCTTCTAATTTTTCAGGATTAGAAATTTTACCCGTTAATGCAGAAACAGCTGCAACAGCAGGGCTAGCCAAATACACTTCAGATTCAATATGTCCCATTCTTCCAACAAAGTTTCTGTTAGTTGTAGCAACCGCTCTTTCTCCTTTAGCAAGAATACCCATATGTCCGCCCAAGCACGGTCCACAAGTTGGGGTACTAACAACAGCGCCTGCATTTACAAAAATTTCTAATAAACCTTCTTTCATAGCTTGTAAATATATTTTTTGTGTAGCTGGGAATATTATAGTTCTTATACCTTTAGCCACTTTTTTACCGTTAAGTATTTGAGCTGCAACTCTTAAATCTTCTAATCTACCGTTTGTACAAGAACCAATAACAACTTGGTCAATTTTTATATCGCCAACTTCATCGATTGTTCTAGTGTTGTCAGGTAAATGAGGGAATGATACGGTTGATCTTATTTTACTTAAATCTATTTCATAAACCTGTTCATATTCAGCATCTTCATCAGGCTGATAAATAGTGTATTCTTTTTTTGAATTAGCTTTTACGTACTCAATAGTTTTTTCATCAACTAAAAATATACCGTTTTTGCCACCGGCTTCTATTGCCATATTCGCCATAGATAATCTGTCATCCATAGATAGGTTCTTAAGTCCGTCACCTACAAATTCCATTGATTTATATAATGCGCCATCCACACCTATCATACCTATAATGTGGAGAATAACGTCTTTACCGCACACCCATTTAGAAGGCTTTCCGGTAAGTACAAATTTTAATGCAGTAGGAACTTTGAGCCAAGCTTCACCTGTTGCCATTCCAACAGCCATATCCGTACTTCCAATACCTGTTGAGAACGCACCCAGTGCTCCATAAGTGCAAGTGTGAGAATCAGCGCCTATAACAACATCCCCAGGGACAACAAGTCCTTTTTCAGGGATGAGAGCGTGCTCAATGCCCATTTCTCCAATTTCAAAGTAATTGGTTATATCTTTATCATGTGCAAATTCTCTGATGTACTTGCATTGTTCTGCTGCTTTAATATCTTTGTTGGGAGTAAAGTGATCAGGTACAATAGCAACTTTATCTTTGTCAAAAACTTTATCAACACCAATTTTAGCAAATTCTTTTACCGCAACAGGTGTTGTAATATCGTTACCAAGAACTAGGTCCAATTTTACTTTAATTAATTGTCCTGCTTTAACGCTATCAAGTCCTGCATGTTTTGCAAGGATTTTCTGGGTCATTGTCATTCCCATGTTTAGAAATCTCCTATTTAATCTATATGTCAATTAGTGTAAATTATTTTATTTTTTCTAATGTTCTTGACCGGGAGTCCAGCATTATTTTATACTCAATCATATCTACAAGTGCTAACCAACTGGCTTTTATAACGTCTGTAGATACACCTACGGTTGTCCATATGTTATATCCGTCTGTAGATTCTATTATAACTCTAACTTTAGCCGCAGTAGCCTCTTTTGTATCAAGTACTCTAACTTTATAGTCGGTCAAGTAAACCTTTTTGAGTTGCGGATAAAATACTTCAAGTGCTTTTCTTAAGGCTTTGTCCAATGCATGTACAGGTCCGTTGCCTTCTGCTGCGGTAATTTCTTCTTTTCCATCAGCAATTATTTTAATAATTACTGATGAATTCATGCTCTTATCACAACTTAAAGAATTTTCATCAATAATTCTGTAGTGCTCAAGCTCAAAAGCAGGCTTGTATTTACCCAATTTTTTATGTATCAATAATTCAAAAGAGCTCTCAGCACCTTCAAACTGATAGCCTTCAAACTCGTACTGCTTTAGCATATCTATTATTTCTTGGGTTTCTTTTGAATCTTTTGATAATTCAGGATTTACCTTTTGAATTCTTTTCAAGATAGTGCTTCTGCCTGAGACTTCTGACATTAGCACTCTTCTGGTATTTCCTACCAATTCAGGATTAATATGTTCAAATGATTCAGAAGCTTTAGCCACTGCATCAATATGCATGCCACCTTTGTGAGCAAATGCGCTTTTGCCAACATACGGTTCTTTATTTTCTATCGTTATATTAGATATTTCTGCTATTGCTTTAGCTGTATCTGTTAAATTTTCAAGATTTTCAGGGGGTATGCATATTAAATTCTTTTTAATTTGCAAGTTAGGAATAATAACAGATAGATTTGCATTCCCTGTTCTTTCTCCAAAGCCTAAATATGTCCCTTGTATATGTAAAGCTCCTGCTTCCATTGCCATCAAGGAGTTTGCAACTGCCATTCCACCGTCATTATGACAATGTATTCCAATATTTACAGGAAATCTTTCAACAACTTTTTTTGTTATTTCATAAATTTCAAAAGGCAAACCGCCACCATTAGTGTCACATAATGCTAAACAATCAGCTCCGCCTTCTACAGCCACATTTAGTGCTGCCATTGCATAGTCAGGATTAGCTTTATATCCGTCAAAAAAATGTTCTGCATCAAATATTAATTCTTTTCCATTTTGTTTAAAGAAAGCAATTGTTTCTCTAATCATATTTAAATTTTCATCAAGCGTGGTTTTTATAATTTCAGTTACATGAAAATCCCAGCTTTTGCCGAATATTGCAACCGCTGGAGTTTGTGCCTTTAATAAAGACTGCACGTTGCTATCATCTTCTACTTTTATATTTTTTCTTCTAGTACTACCAAAAGCTGTTAATTTAGCTTTTTTTAAGTCCATTTTTTTTACTTGATCAAAAAATTCCAAATCTTTTTGATTTGAACCCGGATTGCCTGCTTCAATATAAGATACACCAAGTTCATCAAGCAGTTTTACGATTTTAATCTTGTCTTCAACAGAAAAGGAGATTCCCTCACCCTGAGCTCCATCCCTTAACGTAGAATCAAAAATATCAATTTTTATCTCTGTCATATTCAAAACCCCAGAACACTATAAGTACTTTAATTTATTTTTACCAGCCTAAATATATTTTACTTCAAAAAAATTAACTTATATTATATTATTAAAAATAAAGGACTATCAAATTATCTTGATTTTTTTTCCAAGCGGGTGAATACTTGATATGTAAGTATATCTATTACTCATAAATAAATTTAAAAAGATTAACATACCTTAACTAATTCTTGTAATTTCTTAAATACAAAGGTAAAATATCTTAATGATATACAATATCTTTTCTTAATATATTATGTAGCTTGATAGTGTTAACATATTTCATTTCCCTCTTCTTACATAAAGGACTTTGTTAATGACAGAATTAAATATTTTACATATTGCTGGATTTTGTATTAAATCATTAGGTAGTTTAAACAATAATTTTTTAATTGAGTCATTTTTAAAAGATGTAAAGCAATGGTGTTGTACAAATAAAAAAGATATAGATCTGATTTGTATTACAGGAGATATTGTTTACTCTGGTCAAAAAGCTGAATTTGACTTAGCAGTTGATTTAATAAATCAAATATTGGAAGTTTCCTACTGCAAAGCGGAAAATTTATTTATAGTTCCCGGTAATCATGATGTAGACAGAACTAAAATTGATGCTTTTTCCATAGCATTAAAAAAATATATTGTTGATGAAATAAAAAAAGACCCGGAGTATTTTTCAAGTCAAATTTTAAATAAACTATCTGACTATCAGGTTTTACTAGAAAAATTTGATAATTACCTGAATTTTATAAATCAATTAAATAATCCTAAAGTACTTTGGAGCAACGATGATTCACCATATTACTCCGTAAGAAAAGTTATTAATAATCTACCTTTAAGAATTATAGGCCTTAATAATGTTATAATGAGTGATGAAAATGATGAAGATGGAAATATTTTACTAGGCATTCAGCAGTTCACCGATTCTATGGCTAAAAAAAATATTGATGAAAAAGTTATAGTATTAACTCACTACCCAATAGATACACTACCAGATTATGAGCGAAATTTTTTACAGGCACAAATGTCAAAAAATTCAGCAATATTGCTTAATAGTGAAAATGAATACTATAAAGAATCAAAAGTGCGATATATAAACTGTTCAAATTGTATTAATTTTACGGCAGGCTCCTTAGATTCAGAATCAGATAAGGATAAATTTTATAATATTATTACTTTAAATGACAAAGGTGAACCTATAAACACAGAATTTAAAGTATTTAATGAAGTATTTGGATGGGTAAAAGATAAAGAATCTATAGATGTCTTCAATGAGATAGCAGAACTAAGAAGAAGTATTGGCTATACTCAGGCAACTGCGAGCATTCAATCTGATAATTGGAGTAATATAAAATTTGTCATTCCATACGAAATGCCAAATAATGAGATGTCCTTAGACAGAAGAAGTCAACTTGTACAAATAAATAATCAACTAAAAGACAATAATATCTTATGCTTGCATGGTAAATATGGTGCAGGTAAATCCAGATCAGCTGTAGAGTATGCTTATAACTATAAAGAGCATTTTCCTGCCGGCGTATATTGGATTAATGGATCTGGAAATATGCTTGACGAGTTTTTTAGGCTTGCTTTTAGCTTAGGACTTGTAGATTTTAATAGGGATTATACCTTTGAATATAAAATAAATTGCGTTTTAAATGTATTTAAGCATCTTGGAAATAATCCTAATTATTTGTTAATTATTGATGATTTGGCAGATTTTGATAAGTTGTATAATCAAATATGTTCAGGATATGCGACTACCGTATTAAGCGCACTAGAAGGCAGTATTTTAATAACTACAAATAATAAACCTGATAATTGTTTAAAGGTAAACTTTTTAGAAATTAATAAAATTTCAAGAGAAGAAAGCTTGAAACTGTTATTAAAAGAATTTTCTTTTAGTAAGCAAGAATTTGAAGCCTCTTATGAATTAACTGCGATGCTGGAAGATAATTTATTATTGTTAAAGACTACAGGATCGTATATTTCAGATTATTGTGACGAAAATAATGCTTTGTATGCTTATTTTACAGAGTTTAAAAATGAATTTTTTGCTGGTGTTTCATCTGCTGATAAGGCATCTCCAGACGAATTGCTTGAGAAAAAATACAGATTTATATTTGACAAGATATGGAACTTGTTTGATGATGAATTTTCAAAAAATGCACTAAAATACTTAGCAGTTTCACAGAATTCAAAGTTTGTTTCCATAAATAAGATCGGAATGGCTATAGGTATTGAATTTAATAATTTTGATAGCCTATACAGAAAGTTAGAAGACAAAGTGGAAGCGTTTTATACCTTAGGTCTAAGTGAAAAAATTTATGGTACAGAATTTAGGCTTCATGCTGTTTATCAAAATTTTATTTTAGAAAAAATAACGGAACTAGATGAGTTCAAAGAATTTGTTGCAATTAATTTTTATAAAAAGCTTTCTGATGTTGATTATTTGTCAAATGAAATACTTAGTGCGAATATAGAAAAAGTATTGGATTATTTTGAAGGGGCAATAAAGATTGCTCCTGATAAATCTAAAATAAAATCAAAGCTACAGAATTTATACTGGTTGATAGCCAAAGAACTTTTAAATATCAAAAAAATAAATTCAAAAAATAAAACAGCTAAATTTAACCTGACTCAATTACTTAGAAATATTGCCTTTGAGTTTGGTTATGAAGATATAGTGAAACAAGCAGACGAAATTCTTTTAGCAAGCAATAATTTATTTGTTAAACAAACAAATAAAATTAATTCTTTTGATAAATCTTACATAGCTACATTTCTTGGGCATACTGGTGCTATAACTTGTATAGGAGTAACCAATGATAATAAATATATAATAACAGGCTCAAGAGATAAATTTATAAGAGTCTGGGATATAGAAACAGGCAAAGTTGTCTTTCTATTGAAAGGCCACGATGATGATATTAATTGTCTAGCCTTAAGTCAAGATAATAAATACATCGTGTCCGGGGCTGATGACCATAAAATAAAAGTATGGGATCGACGTTCTGGAAAACTATTGAAAACTATTGATGGGCACTCTGCAAGTATAACAAGTGTTGCAATTAGTCAAGATAATGAGCTTATTGTTTCAGGCAGTAAGGACTTAACACTAAAAGGTTGGAATATTAATAAAAATAAAGAAATATTTACTTTAGATCAAAATGATGAAGCGATTTCTTCAGTATTTATTAATAGTGATTTTAATACTATTATTTCTGTTAGTACTGATAACGTATTAAAGCAGTGGGATTTGGAAACCTCTAAAATTCTAAAAGAACAATGCATTTCAGAGGACCCCAATATAACTACATTAATTAGTAAAGATGGATATTTTTATTTTTACAGTAGTCTGGATAATAAGGCAAAGCTTGTTGATATTATTACAAATAAAGAATTTCAAGAGTTTGATAATGAGTATGACTTTATAAGCTCTATAGCTTTAAGTAATGACAATAAATATTCTGCAATAGGTTCTGAGAATAAATTAGTTAAACTATTTAATACTCAAAGTGGAGAGCTTGTGAATATATTTCAAGGGCACAATAATTCTGTAGAAAGCATTTGTTTTGATAATGACAATAATTATATAGTAACAGGATCCACGGATAATACTATTAAACTCTGGGAAACTCAGACACCGGATAAACAATTGATTAAACCTGTAAAGGGGCATTCAAGCCTTGTTACTTGTGCTACTATCAGTAATGATAATAAATATATTGTAACCGGATCTGATGATAATAATGCTATATTATGGGATGTTGAATCCTGTATGCCTTTGTATAAATTTGAAGGACATGAAAAATCTGTGTATTGCTTGAATATAACAAGTAATAACAGTCAAATTTTAACCGGATCTGATGATAATACAATAATGTCCTGGTGCACAAAAACAGGTAGTCATCTTAAATCCTTTAAAGGTCATAATCAGTTAATAGAAGATATCCAAATAAGCAAAGATAATAAATATATTATCTCAAGCTCACAAGATAAATCAGTTAAAATGTGGGATTTAGCCTCAGGAAGCCTTATTAAATCCTTTGAGCAACATGATGATATAGTAAAAAGTGCAATAATTACAAATGATAATAAATATGTAATTTCTGGAGCTTGGGATAGTAAGGTTATTATATGGAATGCAGAATCAGGAAAAGCTGAAGATGTTTTGGAAGATCATACCGACTATATAACAAAATTAATAATTAGCAATGACGGTAACTTTTTAGTCTCTGCTTCTCTTGATTCCACTGTGAGAATATGGGATATTAAAAAATCATATTTGTACAAACTACTAATAATAAAAGATGATCCGGTTTTTAGAATTTCTATAAGTAATGACAATAAATATCTTATATTAGGCTCCTGGAATAATCGTATTCGAATATGGGATATAGAAAAAGGCAAGCAAATTGGTGAATTTGTAAGCTATTATCCTTGCCTAACTTATAATTTTACCAATAATGATAAGTCTATACTGGCATTAAATGCCCCGGAATTTTCAAATAGACCTAATTTATATAATTTAGATTTGGTAGGAATCGACCAAATAAATACTGTATCTGTCTGATTCAAATAATATAAGTTTGTCTAAAATTAAACTAGGAGTAAAAAAATGAATACTATTTTAAAAATAATATTTATATCTGTTATGCTTCTAAAAATGTCACCAGTACTTGCAGATACTTTGGTAACAAAAAATGGCAATGTCTTAGAGGGTAAAATAATACATTGTATAGGTAATATGGTAAGTATAAAGACAAAAGACGGTATAGTAAATGTAAATAGAGATATAAATAAAGGGCAAGCAAGAGATATTATTGAAGTTGGCTACTTTAAGCCTGTAAAAAAAATATCAGGGGTTGTAAGATACCTTGATGAAGATACTTTAGATCTTGGAACCTCTAAAGGGACATTGACTATAAGTCGTACAAAAATTAGAAGTATTACGTTGTCACACGAACATAGATTATGATTTTATAATATAACTAATAAAATTGCACAAGGACGGTATTTATGAAAAATATTATCATTTACAATGAAACAGGCGCTTCAAAAGTTAAAGAAATTCTGGATAAAGTTGTTGACTACGATTTAGAAGTTAAAAAACCTGAATGTATTAAAGATATTCAAGCACCAAATGTAGATTTGGCAATATTTGAACTTAGTAAAGAAGCCACAAAAGATTTATTGTCAAGAAACAAAGTGCCTGTGCCAACTTTGCTAGTTTCCGATTGTATTATTGAAAACTTACCGGTTAGAACAGAAGCTTTTGATTATATAATTACACCTATAGCAGAAGAAGAGTTGTTAATCAGGGTAAAAAATCTTATTAAAATTAAAGAATTGAAAAATGAAATAAGAAGAGTATCTACAACTGATTATTTAACAGGCTTATATAACAGAACTTATCTACATGAAAGATTAGAGGCTGAATTATCACGTTCAAAACGTTATAATGATTCACTTTCATGTCTTTTATTAGATATTGACTTCTTTAAAGTTGTAAATGATATATACGGTTATGACTGGGGCGATGTATTATTAAAGGACATAACAGAAGTTATAAAGCGTCGTGCAAGAAAAGAAGATATTCTTACAAGATATGGCGATGAAGAATTTATAGTGCTGTTACCTAATACAGATGAAGAAAATGCATATCTCTTTGCAGATAGAATAAGAGCAGATATTGAGGAAATGGAATTCAAGCCTGACAATGAAGAAGAAAGGCATCCAATTACTATAAGCGGAGGTATTGCAAGTTATCCATTCCCTGCTGGAGAAGAAGAGACTGCACATACAATAATTAGATATGCTGAACATGCTTTATATACTGCAAAAAGTAGAGGTAAGAATAAAATAATCAAGTTTACTCAAATAAATCTTGAAGTATAAAAGTTTATTAAAGAAAAAATATAAGATTTTATAAAAAAATTCGGATGAACCTAGTGTTTTATCCGAATTTTTTCTTTAACATAAAATACATTTATATAGTTTCAAGAATTTCTACATTAAACTCATCAGATAGCTCTTCTTTGCAAAGAAGTCTTATCTGCCTGCTTATATCATCAGCTATTTTATACAGTTTAGCTCTAAGTTTTGCAGGCACGAGCAAAATAATATTATTATAATCAAGGGCAGAATTTTCTATTATATTAGAAATTTTATCAATATACTCATTGTATTTTTTCACATCCTGCTCTTTTCCGTCATATTCTTCATCTTGTTTTTGGAAAAATTGATCAAGAAAATCAGATGTTTCTTTGCTAAGCAAAACAGCTGAAATATTACCTTCAGAATCAGCGATGCTAGTGCAAATTTGTTTTGATAAATTTTTTCTTAACTCTTGAACAATAACATCCCTGTCTGATAGGTCTTCACAGATGTCATTTAGCTTTTCAAAAATAAATGATATATCTTTAATCGGCACAGATTCTTTTATTAATTTGCTAAATATGTAGCGAACACTTCCAACGGAAATTATGTCGGGTATCAGATTTTGGATTAAATAAGGATTCTGCTCAATAACAAGCTCCATATAATTGTTGATATCTTTATAATCCAATATGTCGTCAACATATTTGCAAACTATGTGTTTTAAATTCTCTATAATAACTTCAGCAGCGTTTTTACCCTTTTCCCAGAAAGTTTTAGTCTGCGAGCATGGGATCCAAATAGTATTTTTACTTGAAAACTCATCCATATCTTTAATAATACCTTCAGAGTACTCCTCAATATTAATTTGACCCTCATAAAACATTTCATGTTCAGGATATACTGCTCCAGAGTAGACATTAATGCCTCTAATATCGATGCGATATTCATTTTCACCTAATGTATCCTGATTAGTGAACTTAATAGTAGGTATAACATAACCTAATTCATCTGTTAGATTCTGCCTTAACTTAACAGATTCTGCTATTAATTCGCCATTTTTTTCGTTGTCTATCAAGGGTAATAGCTCATCGCTGATAACTATTGTTATTTTTGGCTGGTTAACTCTGTCGTACATTAAGTCAGGCTCTAATATAAGACCAAATTCTTCTTTTAAGTCTTCAAGTTCTTCAAGCTTTTCAGATAATTTTTTGTTTAGTTCTTCGTGCTCTATATCAGAGCTTGGAGAATCAAGGAGGTTTTTTATTTTTTTTATTTCAGACTTTATCAAAGATATGTTTCTTTGCACATCTTTGCATTGATCATAGGGTGAATTAAATGGGCTAAGTGATTTCTCCATTCTAGACTTAAAATCAGAAACATCTACAATTTCGTTGTTTTCACTTCTTAGAGATTCGTCTATTTCTCTGTAGAATATACAGTTATAATTTACATCTCCGTCTTTGGAATCAACTTCGTGGAGCATATAAAGCTCCCAATCTTGCTCAGACATTTCATTTAGCAAATCTTCAAGCATTTCAGGTTCGTCACAAGGACAAACTTTAACTTCGTATTCGTATTGGTTTTTTCCAAATATCAATGCCGTCTACCTCTATAA
Organism: Candidatus Gastranaerophilales bacterium; assembly: GCA_028280605.1. Classification (GTDB taxonomy): domain Bacteria; phylum Cyanobacteriota; class Vampirovibrionia; order Gastranaerophilales; family JANQFW01; genus JANQFW01. Next base: position 1,053 of record JANQLL010000206.1, on the reverse strand, counting down.
TCTCTTGTGATACAAATTTGAAATCTTATATATATTATATGTTTTTTTAATCTTAAAATTAATCTTCATATTAAATAATATTTAAAATCAATCCTTTAAATGCGTATAAACATTGAGTTATAGAAATATTTACAGCAGTTAATATTTCTTAGTATTTCATCCGTTTTTATTGTATGAGTTTTAATTTAAAGGAATTTCCTGATTTTTTGTCATATTTGGTGGTATCGGTGCAGAAGGTTTGGTTTTGACATTTGCTTGATTTTGTGCAGCTAAAAGATCTAAAGATGCTTTTAGCTGAGCACTTCTATCAAAGAATTCCTTAGACATTAATTCTTCATCCGTAATCTCTTGGTCTTCAAGCACTCCTATGATTTTTGAATCTTTTCTTTTTGGTACAGATGCTGCTATACCAGAATTATCATCCTTTTTAAAGCTAATTTTTCTAGTTGCTTTATCTTTAGGGTTAGCCTGATTACGTCGTCTATCGTCAGACATGTTAAATTCATCGGACATACCTTAAATCTCTCCTGAAATTTTTATATTTAAACCCCTGAAATATATGGAACATATTAATGTAAAAATAACTCTTTATATATTATACTTAGAAAAGAAATGATTTAAACCCTTATTTTAAAATTGTTACAATAATTTTCATTTTTTAAGAGGTGCCGGTATAGACAAGCTAAGGTTATTTTTAGGCTCATATGTCGACAGTAATTTATTATTAGCGCAACAAGACCTGGATAATATTCAAAAATTGTTTGATAGATCAATAAATATTGTAAAAAAAGAGCAAGTCCACTTGACCTGGAAGTTTTTGGGAAATGTTGAACAAAAAGATTTGTCAGAAAAGAAAGTTTAGACCTCATTTGACTATTGCACGGCTTAAAAATGTTAATAGTTCGCAAATGGATCAACCTATAAAACATTAAGCAGATATAATTTTTAACAGGTTATATATACTGCTCATCAATTAAATTTCAGATTACTCTTTTGAATGAGTTTATAAAAAGTAAAATTGACCATTTCACTTTTTAACACTCCCGCTTCGCA
>JANQLL010000197.1 GCA_028280605.1 Candidatus Gastranaerophilales bacterium | reverse complement strand
GTAAAAATTAAAGATTATATTGACTGCAATGATTTTTGCTTACAAAAGGGTATAAAAAGGCACACTTATCCTGTAAGCGAAAAAAGAAAGCTTTTTCCCGTTAATTAAATCTGGATTAAATAAATAATTAAAAATTGAAAGCATCCTGAGTTCTAAATAAAATAACAAAGTGTTGCAATTTTATTTAGAACTCAGGGTTTTATAAACCTATACTACCTTTTAATAGCCTCTTCCCTAATGATATTTAATAAAAAGATGAATAATATAAAATTAAATAACCATCAAGGAAGTTTGACACTTTAAAATGGCTAGATTTGATTTTATATTCAATAATTTAAAAAAAATATATAAGCAACTTTTAGAAAAAAAAAATGCATTTATTATTTTTTGGCTACTAATAATTTTATTTGTTTTAGCTGACTTTTTGGGGACTTTTATATATAAGTCCAGTATTTATTTTCATTTTTTAGAAGCTATATTTTTTACCTTAATTTTAATATTTATTATTAAATATTATATTTTTCAATATGAAAAAGAAAAAAAAATAGCAGAAAGAGAAAGACTATTAAAAGAAATTATTGAATCAACAAGAGAAACTCTTGATGTTAATAAAATTAAAAGCAATATAATTCACGGAGTGGGTAAAGCATTTAATGCTGATATTTGCGCGATTAGAATTTTTGATCCGGTCAAAAAAGAATTTACGCCTTTAGATAAATGCTCAGAATATCGTTCATCTGAAGATATAAAAAGTCTCATAGGTTATGAGTTTAAACCTGAACTAATTGACCATTTTAAAAAAAAAGCATTAACTGATAAATTACTTATGTATTCAAATAGTTTTGAATACATAGAAAAAGAAAATTTACGTGGAACTGCATTTGAAGAGTTAATAAAAGACATTGACCTAAAATCCAGCTGTACAATATATATTTTTTATGAAAATCAACATATTGGATCTTTGGCAGTTCATTTTACTAAAAAATTTTTTGAATTTAACGAGGATGACATAGATTTTCTTAAGACACTATCTATTCCGCTTGGTACAGCAATTTATCAATCCAGGTTGTATGAAAAAGCTAAGAAAACAGCAGAAAGAGAGAAGCTATTAAGGGAAATTGTCGCATCAACAAGAGAGACTCTTGATATTAATAAGATTAAAAGCAATATAGTGAATGAAGTAGGTAAAGCTTTTAATGCTGATATCTGTGCAATTAAAATTATGGACCCGGAAAATGGAAATTTCATTCCTATGGATGAATACTCAGAATATCGCTCATCTGCAGATATAAAGAGTCTTATCGGTAATGAATTTATGCCGGAGGTTGTTGAGCATATTAAAAAGGAAGCTGTAAAAAGAAAGGGTCTTGTTGTAATTCCTGATAGTCAAAAGTTTTTAGAAGAAGAAAATTTATTTGGAACAGAAATAGAAGCACTACACAAAAATTTAGGCTTGAAGTCAAGTTGTATAACACATATTTTTTATGCAAATCAACTTATTGGAGATTTGGCAGTTCATTATACTACCAGGTTTGTTAAATTTAGTCAGGATGACATAGACTTTTTACAGACATTATCTGTTCAGGTTGGTGCGGCAATTTATCAATCCAGGTTGTATGAAAAAGTTAAACAAACAGCAAAGCGAGAAACATTATTAAGAGAAATTCTTGAGTCCACCAGTACAACTTTTGATATCGATAAAATTAGAAGTAATATAGTTAATAAAATTGGTCAAACTTTTAATGCTGACCTCTGTGTAATTGGAGTGTTTGATGTTACAAGTCCAGGTTATAATCTTATTCCTCTGGATGAACATTCCGAATATCGCTCTTCTTCCGATATAAGGACTATTGTCGGTTATGAGGCAATCCCGGAAGTTGATGAATACTTTAGTAAAAAATCGAAAGAAAAAATAATTGTATATTCTGATATTTCTAAATTTTTAGAAGAAGAAAATTTAATTGGAACAAAACTAGAGCTATTCTTAAAAAAAGACTTCAAGTTTAAATCATCCTGTATAGTATTTATTTTTTATAAAGGTCAAGTTATTGGATCTTTGGGGATTCACTATATTAAAAAATATGCTGACTTTAGCCAAGATGATATAGATTTCTTTAAAACATTACTTCTTCCAATTGGCAGTGTACTTTATCAAGCTTTATTATATAGAAAAGTTGAACAAACGGCAAAGCGAGAGGCATTATTAAGAAGATTAGATCATGCTATACGAAGCTCTCTAGATATAAATATACTTAAAAATACAATCGTAACAGAGATTGGAAAATCTCTAAATGCTGATAGATGTACCATTGTACAGATAGATTTAAATACAACTAAGTTTTTAGTTGTTGATGAGTACTCCGAATACATTGCCTCTCCTGAATTCAGGAGTACTGTTGGGCTTGATTTTGAATCTGAAGAGCTAAAAAGCTTTAAAGAAAGCCTGCTGTACAGCAAAAGAGAACGTGTTGCTCAAGATATAGATAATTTTCCTGAATATTATAACTCTGAAGAAGTTAATACTTTAAAAGAATATGGAATTAAATCAGCTTATGAAGTACCTATAACTTATGGTGGCAACGTTTTAGGAGCCTTATTAATTAATTATATAATAGAAAAAAAATCTTTTTCAGAAGAAGAGCTGGACTTTATAAGAGCACTTGCCGATCAAGCAGGAATAGCGTTATACCAGTCTTGCCTTTACAATACAGTTAAACAGTCTGCTGAAAAAGAAAAACTGATAAGATCTATTATTGAGGCCAGCAGGAGCACCCTGGAGTTAAAAGAAATGAAGCATTCTATTGTTAATCAGATAGGAAAAACATTTAAAGCTGACAGATGTAATATATTTGAATTTGACATTGAGTCTCAGGAGTTTGCAATGCCTGATGCATACTCAGAGTACTTGTCATCATCCATTATAAAAAGTGTTCAAGTTGTTGAGCCTGAATACAAAGAAGCAACAAATTACATTTTTGAAAAGTTTAAGAGAAAAGAAGAGGTTAATTGGATTAGTGTTGATGACTTTGTTAAACAAAATCATTTAGAAAATACCGTGGTTGAAACTTTTATAAGAGATTATGAAATTAGGTCATCAATAAATGTGCCTATGTTTTATAGAAATTTTTTAGTAGGCTATCTGGCTGCAGACTTTGCTTATGAATGTACATTAGATGATCTGAAATTTTTTAGAGTTTTAGCCAGCCAAGCTGGCATAGCAATTTATCAGGCAAAATTATATGAAAAAGAAAAGTCTGCAGTAAAAAGAGAACGTTTATTAAGAGATATTATAAGTATTATAAGCGGAACTTTGGACATTAATAAAATAAAACAATCTATTACAGAGGCAATAGGTAGGGCTTTTAACTTTGACAGGTGTTTTATAGTTGAATATAATGCCGATAAAGATGTACTTCTTTCGTTGGATGAATATTCTGAGTATTGCTCTTCTGATGATATAAAAAGAGTTGCAGGATTTGACTTTTCACAAGATAGTGTTTCTAGTTTTAAGAATTGGGGTAAAAATAAAAAAGAAATTTTTGTAGCTAGCGCACGGGCTTTTATAGAAGAAAACAAAGAATCATTCGGCAAGGGACTAGAATATTATGTTGAAAAATATGATATTGAATCTGCTTTTCAACTTGGATTGCATTATAGTAATCAATATTTAGGTATTTTAGTTGGTCATTCTAAAGAAATACTTACAAATTATACAGAAGAAGAAAGGGAGTTTCTTCGAACTCTGGCAAATCAAACAGGTATAGCTCTTTATCAGGCTAAACTTTATGAAAAAACAAAACAAACTGCAGAAAGAGAGTCTTTATTAATAGAAGTTATAAGCAGTATAAGAAGTACTTTAGATATTGAAAAAATACTTAAAATAATATGTGAAAAAGTTGCTAGGGTGTTTAACATTGAAAGAGCTACATTAACAGAACATCCAGAGCTAACTGATTATAGTGTTTATAAAATTCACCAGGAATATAAAACTAGAGAAAGTATTATAGGTGTTAAAGAAATTTTAATATCAGAAGAAGTTTCAACTTATTGGGGGCAAAATTTAGTTGGGGAAGGGAAGGCTATAGCTATTGATAATATACAAGAATCAAATCTTCCTGATTATATGAAAAATTTTTATAATCCTATAGGTGTCAAATCAATACTTGGAGTGCCAATAGGAAAAAATAGCGACAAATGGGGCTTCTTTTTGCTGTCAAAACTTGATCAGTACAAACATTGGACAGATGAAGAGATAGAATTATTAAAGGCAATTGCTGATCAGTTATTTATAACTATAAAGCAGGCTCAACTTTATGAAAAAGAAAGAGAAACAGCAGAGAGGGAAAAATTGCTTAGGACTTTTATAGAAACATCCAGAAGTACCTTGGATAAAGAAAAGCTTAAAAGTGTTGTTACAAAAAAAGTAGGGCAAACATTTGGTGCAGACAGATGTTATTTTGCTACGTTTGATAAAAAGAAAAACCGCATTAACCCTCTTCAGTATCAATTTATATCAGGTCCTGATATCGAAAAAATTTCCTCTCTTAATCCATATAAAGCTGCTATAAAATATTTTACAGAGATAGTGGCCAGTGAAGGTGCTTTTATAGTAAATGATACCGAAATATTTAGTGAAAAATATCCAAATGAGGCGGAATTTTCTCAAAAATATTTTAAAGAATATAATATTAAGTCAATATTCACTTTTCCTGTTTGGAATACCGAAGAGGAAGCGGCATATTTAATTATTCAATATATAAAGAATAAAACTGAATTAAGTAGAGAAAGGACTTATTTATTAAAAACAATTTCAGATCAAATAGCAATTGCTTATACTCAGGCAGATTTATATCAAAAAGAAAGAGAAACCGCTAAAAGAGAAAAAATACTTAGAAAGCTTGTTGAAACATTTAGAAGTACTTTAGATAAAGAAAAACTTAAAGAAATTGTAATGAAAGAAGTCGGAGAAAGTTTAGACGCAGATAGATGCCTACTGTTACAATATGATAAAATTTCCAGCAAGTTTATTCCGCCTTCTTTTCAGTATGTTACTGAAAATGTGAAGCCAATTTTTACACTTGAGCCATATAACGATGCAATTTTATATTTTTGTAAAATAATGAACAAGCAAGGTTTTTTAACAATTGCTGATACCAATAAGTTCAACGAAATTTATCCTGAAGAGCCAACCAATACGCAAAAATATTATAAAGATTTTGATATTAAGTCAGACTATATTTTTCCTATTTGGAGTACAGATATTGAGGCAGTCAGTTTGATAGTTCAATATACAAAGGAAGAGAAAAAGTTGTCAGAAAAAGATATTGAACTGTTAAAAACTATTGTAAATCAGGTAATAATTGCTTATACTCAAGCTGACTTATTTGAAAGAGAAAAACAAACAGCAAAAAGAGAAGCCTTGCAAAGAAATATTATAGAATCTATAAGAAGTACAATTAATAAATATAAGCTGAAAAGTATTTTGGTAAAAACAATTGGGGAGTACTTTAATGCAGATAGAGTATTATTTTCTGAGTTTAATGAAGCCAATAATATGTATCATCCAGTAGATAAACACTCAGAGTATTTATCCAGTCCCGAAGAAAAAAGCTTTATTGATTACGACTGGTCAGATCCTTCAATAAGGGAATATATTCAGCCTTTGATAGAAAAGAAAGAATTAAATATATTTTCTTGGGATGAATACAAAAAGGCAAATCCTAAAGAACAAGCTTTTATAGAGCTTTTTGAAGATGCAAGAGTGAAGTCTAGTTATAATATACCGGCAATTTATGGTAATGAAGTTATGGGATACTTCTGTATTGAATTTACCCGCAGAGAGTACAAGTTATCTATTGATGACCTTACTCTGGTAAGGGATATATGTAGCCAGAGCGCAATAGGTCTTTACCAGGCAAAACTTTATGAAGCTGTAAAACAAACAGCCGAGAGAGAAACAATTTTAAGAGAAATAGTTAGTACTATTAGTAGTACTTTGGATTTTAATAAGATAAGAAAAACCCTTGTAACAAAACTAGGAGAAGCAATAAAGTCAGATTTTAATATTCTTTATATTCAGGATCCTGATACAAATCGGTTTATTACAGTCGATGAATATTCAGTACATCTTTCATCTTCTGAGATAGAAAGTCCTGTAGGTATTAATATAATAGAAGAATATAGTTGGGGAGATTCTTTTAGAACAGGTGAAATGGCAGAAGTTATTTACTCTCGGGTTGAAGATTTTAAAAGAAAATTTAATATTTGCGACACCCTTGGTGAACAATTTTTTGATAAATATAAGGTTAAATCTTGTATTGCAATACCAGTAAAGTATGCGAATTTGTTACTGGGAGTATTGGCAATGAACTATACGAAACAGTATAAAGCTATTACAGAAGAAGATGTAAACCTTGTAAGGGCAGCTGCAAGTCAAGCTGGAATTGCGCTATACCAAGCAAGGCTTTATGAAAATCAAAAAAAATCCGCCAAAAAAGAAAAACTATTAAGAGAAGTTATAAGTGATATAAGAGGATCTCAGTCACTTGATGAAGTTTATAATTATATTCTTAAGAAGTTAACATCTATTTTTCTTGCAGATAGATGTATTTTTCTTGAAACTTCTAATTATAAATATGACAACCCTATAATAAAATATGAATATATAAGAAATAAAATTCTGCAACCTCTTAAAGATCAAGATATTCCAGAAGCTTATATTGATAAATTTAAAGAAGCAGGAGAAAGTTTAAAGCCTGTTGTTGTAAATTCATTATTGGCTATGCCTCTAGTCAGATATAACAGAGAAACCAAGCTGCTGGGCATTATAGCCTTATGGGGGTCAAGTCCGAGAGAATGGACGCTTGAAGAAATTGAGTTATTAAAAACAATAACGGATTCAGTGGTGAATATTGTTTGGGATATTACAAAGCTCACTGAGATTGAAGAGCTCAGAAACACTTTTGTTTTAACCCTTGCACATGATTTTCAGGTGCCACTTGTTGGAGAAAAAACAGCTTTAGAATATTTGCTTAAATACACCGGTGATAAACTAGGTTCAGCAAAAGAATTAGTGGAAGAAATATTGGAAAACAATATAAATATGACAACTCTGTTAAAAAAATCTGTTGATATTTATAACTATGAGTCAGGAAAAAAGAAGCTAGACCTGAAAATAATGAATATTCAGGATATTATCGACTATTCTGTTCAAAAATTTAAAACACTAGCAGAAAAAAAATCTGTTGAAATTATTGTAGAGGAAGCAGAAGAATCTTTGTATGCAGAGGTTGACCCTAAAGAGATATCAAAAGTATTTGATACTATAATAGAAAATGCTATAGACAATAGCCCAAAAAGTGAAGACATAAAGATAAAGTCTTACAAAAAAAATAATCGTATAATAGTTTGCGTACATAATAAAGGGTCAGGGATGTCGCCTGAAATCCGAGAAAAAATATTCAAACGCTATGAAATGGCAATAGCAATTGAAAGAAAAATAGGGGCAGGAACAGGATTATTTTTAGCAAAACGAATTATAGATGCCCATAATGGACACATATGGTTTGATACAGATCCAAAACATGGCACAACATTTTATATAGAACTCCTATTAGTCGTTAAATAAAGGTTTTAATTTTGAATATAAATTGGCTAAAAAACATCAACAGGAAGAGTATACCTTTACAAACTTGTTGAGCAATTTATTTCTGATTCTGAAGGAGTCGAACTCATAAAGCCTTTAATAGACGGTAAATATGCAGAATTTCCTCTTGGAAGAATAACATTATATGATTCACAAGGTGAAAAATGTAAAGCTGACTGGCAAAGGTACACCGGACAATGGATAACCCTTTATGTATGAAGGCAACTTGGAAGACTGCATAAAATTTATGTATCAAAAGATGGTTATGATTGGTTTTTAAGATAAAAAACAAATAAGCTTGGGGAAAAACAACATGAGTGAATATCAATATTATGAATGGGAAGAAGCTGAAAGTTTTTTACCTTCGTTTCTTAAATTTCATTATCAGCACAAGCTGTTAATAAAAACAAAAAACAAACATTAAAAAATCTAAAAATATTATCTTACTTGAGATTAAAGGATGCGCAAGCCACGTAAAGTTTAATTTCAAAACAGCACATTTTTCGCCTATGGGATAAGTGTGCCTATTTTTCCCCTTTTGCAGTCAAAAATTATCAATGTTTTAATTGTCTTTAATTTTTACATCAACATACAATTGAATATTTTTTTGACTTCTTTAAAGGCTAAAAGAGCAGGCATTACAAATCCTGCTCTTTTTAACTGATTATGTTATTATTTTATTGGTATAGTTTACAGAAATAACATTATTGGAATACCCTTGTGTTGATGAATACTTTTATAAAAAATAAAACTGCAAGTCATTCAGAAAGTTTGATAAATATACTGGCACCGGTAAATACAGAGCTCAATAAACTAGAAACTTTTTTGCTAGAATATTTATATACTGAGAATATTGTATTAAACCAAATAACAGAGTACATTTTAAAATCAGGCGGCAAAAGGCTACGCCCGGCAATGTGTTACTTATTTTGCAAACTGTTTAATAATGGTACAGTTAATGATAATAATTTTAAACTAGGAGCAGCTTTGGAGTTAATACATACTGCAACTTTATTGCACGACGATGTAATAGATGAAGCTAACTCCAGAAGAGATATTGATACAATAAATAAACAGTGGGGCAATAAAGTTGCGATTCTTGCAGGAGATTTCTTCCTATCACAAGCATTAAAATTATTAAATTCAATTCAAAATAGCGAAATTCAAAATATATTTATTAATGCTGTAGAAAAAATATGCTCAGGAGAAATAGAGCAAAGTTTTTCAAAGTTTAAACATATCTCAATCAATGAATATATAGAAAAATCCAAGAGAAAAACAGCTTTGCTTTTTATGGCCGGAACTAAATCAACCGCTATTTTAGCTAATAAACCCGAGAATCAAGTAAAAATAGCAGAAAATTACGCTATAAATACAGGTATTGCCTTCCAAATTATCGATGATATTTTAAATATTACAGCTCCTGCCAAAATCACAGGGAAACCGCAGGATTTAGATCTTTTAAACGGTATTTTAACAGCACCGGTTATTTATGCACTGGATTATTATCAAGAAGAAAAAGATAATACCCTATCATCATTGATTAATAATAAATTTAAAAATAAAAATGATATTCACACGGCTATAGATTTGATTTTACAAACAGATGGAGTAAATAAAAGCAAAGAATTAGCAAAGAACTATATACAACAAACTTGTTCTGAGTTAAAACTTATGGAAGATAGTATTTATAAACATAATTTGATTAGCTTGGCTAATTTTATAACAGATAGGAGCTTTTAAAATATTTTTAATGTGGTGATCATCGCAAAATTTTGATTAGGAGAAAGAAATGTCAAACGGCTTGGACAAACAAGAGAATAAAAATATTGAACCTGGTGGCAATACTCAAAATAATACGGACGAAACAGCTAATAATAAAAGTATAATAAACAATTTAACTTCTTTTTTTAAACGAAGCCAAAAAATCAAAAAGGAAGAACCTCCTCTGCTAAGTAAAGCAGGACTTATTGATCTGGCAAAAGATTTTATAATAGTACTTGTACTTGTTGTGCTGATAAGAAACTTCATCGCAGAGCCTCGTTGGATCCCAAGTGCTTCAATGCACCCAACTCTTTTAGAGGGGGACAGGATATTTGTTGAAAAAATCAGCAATTATAGAGGCACACCTCAACGTGGTGATATTATTGTTTTTTATCCTCCTAACGAAAAACTTGATCCAACCGTTTGGGGTAAATTTACACGATTGACAGGTTTATTTGTTAAAGATAGAGCCTTTATTAAAAGAATTATAGGTATTCCTGGCGATAAACTTCAGGTAGAACCCGGGAAAGGTGTATTTATTAATAATAAATTGCTAAAAGAAGATTATAAATTATTAGGTACAAGATATTTTCAAGGTTCTGAGTATTTAGGCCCTCTTATTGTTCCAAAAGATAATTATTTTATGATGGGTGATAATAGAGATAATAGCGAAGATAGCAGATTTTGGGGATTTTTACCCAAAGAAAGGATTGTCGGTCGTGCTTGCTTTAGATTTTGGCCCATACCAAGAATTGGAGCGCTTGAAAGACCTGAATATAATCACAATAAAGATCAAAAGAACAAATAAGGAAAAATAAAGTATTTGAAGGATTCTGTAAGACTTGATAGCTTGTAAAGTAAAATATATACTTTAATATATGATAGTAGTAAACGTATATGGAAACATCAGAAATGAAATTAGTAACAGAGAGATTTGGTGAAATAGAGGTTGATCAAAATTTTGTTTTCGATTTTGTCGAACCTATACTTGGCTATGAACAGTTAAACAAGTTTGTTTTAATTGACCATAACCCGGAATCTGCATTTAAGTGGCTTCAAGCAATTGAAGACGGGTCAGTTGCATTTCCAGTGAGCTTTCCTAAGTTGTTTGGAATTGATTATGAGTTTGTTATTCCGGAAACTGAAGCAAAACTTTTAGGCTTAACAAATATAGAAGACTTGCTGGCTTTTAATATCGTTTGTATTCCGCAGGGACAACCTCAAGATGCAACTATAAACTTAAGTGCTCCCATAATAATGAATCTTAGCAGCAAAAAAGCTATACAGCTTGTCCTTTTAGAGTCTTCTTATCCGGTACGACATAAGCTTTTTAATAATGCAATACAAAAACCAACCAATGAGCCACAAGGCGAGTCAAAAGATAAAAAAGAAACACAACAAAAAACTAAAACCAAAAAAGATAATAAAGAAAAAGATTCCACGCCTGTAAATAGTTAAAATTAGATCCCTCGAGGTATAAAAATGTTAGTTCTAACAAGAAAAAAAGGACAAAAATTAATCATCAATGATGATATAGAAGTAACTATTCTGGAAACCAGAGGTGATGCTGTTAAAATCGGTATTAAAGCACCTAAAGAAGTTACAATATTTAGGGAAGAAATATACGAAGAAATTAAAAAAGCAAATGTCCAATCAAGCAAAAGTGTTTTATCATCTGATCTTGATATTGTTCAAAATTTATTCGCCGAAAATACTAAAACTATACAGCCCTACTCAAGCAAATTTAAACCTATTATCAAAAAAGAATAAGTATTTGTCTGGCGAACTTTGATATTGTCAAATAAACTTAAGCTGTATCAAAAGTTTATAACAATGACAAAAAGGTAATGGTCATCACCAAATACTAAAATTTAAACCGTGGAAAAGCAAACATGCCAAATTTGAGCGACAATACCAGAAAAGCATTAAACAACTGTAGAAACAGTATTTTTGTAACACAAAATTATGATCAATCTATTGAAATTATTAACAATTTATTAAAGACTGCACAGGAAGACGAGATAAATTTTATAAAATTTCACTTAGGCACAGTATATTTTGAAAATCTGGAATTTGAAAAAGCTAAAACTGTTTTTATAGAGCTGGATGAAAAATATCAAATAGGCTATTGTGAGCTTCTTCTTGGTGATATAGAGACTGCACGACAATGTTGGGAAGAGGCGCCGGACTCCGGTCCTGTTAACTGGGCAAGATGTTTACCTGACTTACTTAATCTTGATGTTGTACAAATACCGACATTTTTACAAATTCGTAATCATTTAGAGAGTGATTTAACTTATTTAATTAGGTCTAATAACCTTAATTTTGCCAATAACCTTATTGAATGCTCACAAGTATTTATTAATATTAATTTAGAAACCTATAAATATATTGGTAGAGCATTATTAAACAACAATTATCCGCACTTAGGCCTAAAATATCTTTTAGAAGGGCAAGAAACCTTACCTCAAGACCCTGAAATTTATTTCCACCTTGCACAATATAGTCTTATGACTAATCAACTTTTGGAATGTAAACACTTATTAAAAAAATGTTTAAACATAAATAAAGCATACTCCCCTGCAAAAAAAATGCTACAACAATGTGAAAATCCCTTAAAAAAGAAATAAAAAAGATATTTATTAAAAATTGCGAAATGTTAAAAATTAGGCGCCTAATACTCAATAAGTTAGAATATTAAGTAATTGAGTGTTAGATTTTGAGTAAATGTATATGAAAGAATCTATAATTTCTAAAGTTGTATCAGGCTCTATAGAGATTGGAAGAGGTATGTTCACCATATTAAAACATGCCTTTAGACCATCAGTAACCTTAGAATATCCTGAAGTTAAACCTAAATTCAATGCAAGATACAAAGGCCAGCTTGCTCTTTTAACTAATCTTGACGGTTCTTTTAAATGTATAGGTTGCGGTGCATGCGCCAGAGTCTGTCCTTGCGGAGATTTAATACAAATTCAAGCAGAAAAAGATAAAAATAAAAAGTTAAAAATGACAAATTACGTTGTAGATATTGGCAGGTGTATATTTTGCGGTAATTGCACCCAAGCATGTAACTATAGCGCATTAGCAATGACTGATAAATATGAGCTCGCTGACTACTCAAGAGAGGAGCTAGTATTTGATAAAGATGACTTAAAATTAAGCCCAAGTGAATCTGAAGAGCTACTGGCTAAAATAGCTAAAGACAATTAAGGAGTAAACTTATATAATGGAGGTTCTACAATTTTTATTTTTTGGAATGTTCGCATTAGTGATTGTTATATCAGCACTAGGCGCAATATTTTGCAGAAATATTATACATTCCATTGTGTCTTTGGTTATTACATTCTTGTCTGTCTCCGGAATATTTATATTATTAAACGCGGATTTTCTGGCAATTAGCCAGATTATTATTTATGCGGTGGGTATAACTATTCTTCTTGTATTTTCTCTTATGTTTACAACAACAAAAGATGATAATAAGCTTTGGCTGGCTTTTGCACCGCGCACTATCTTGGCTTTTGTAGTGGCAGGTACCTTATTTATACTTTTAATGTTTAATATTACTAATAAATTTACTGATTTTAATATAAATCCAAAATCATTTATTACAAAAGCTCCAAAAGAGAGTACAATTGAACTTTTGAAAAAACAAGGAACAACGCCAATAATAGGTAAGCAGCTTTTGACAAAGTATGTTTTACCATTTGAAATACTTTCAATATTATTACTTGGAGTTATTATAGGCGCAGCAGTCATTGCAAAGAAAGACACCAATGAGAAAAACAGGGCGAGCGAGTCGGCGTAGCTGACGAAAAGCGAGCCCTAAAAACATAAAAAATCCCCTTGCTAGGGGGTAAGGGGGTAGATATAAAAATGTTACTTCCTTAAAAATTTAATAATACAGTATAGAGTGGAAAGGTAAAAAATGGAACTGGGGTTGGTTCATTATCTTATATTAGTGGCAATTCTTTTTTGTATAGGCATTCTAGGGCTGATCATTTCCAGAAATATAGTTAAAATACTTATTTCTATAGAAATATTGTTAAATGCGGTTAATATAAACTTTGCGGCATTTGCTAACTTTGGCGATTTAGATGAAGCAAAGGGACAAGTTTTTGCAATATTTATTATGGCAATCGCCGCCGCAGAAATTGCTTTAGGACTTGCTATATTAATTGCCTGCTATAATAACAGGCATTCTATTGATATTGAGGACTATACATCCTTAAAAAGCTAACAGAAAAATCTGCCCTTAAAAGCAAAACCCCCTTGATAGGGAGCAGGGGGTAGATATAGAAACTTTTATTCTGATTCTTAGGAGTAAATCATGGAATTTTTTATAAATAATGTCTGGATTATACCTGCATTGCCTTTATGGAGTTTTTTATTAATTCTATTTGGAAGAATATTTAATGTTTATGAAAATAAATATATAAGCCTGGCTTTAACTGCAGGCTCTACCTTTATTGGCTTTATATCCTCAATTTTTATACTTTTTTATTGTATAAATAATCCAGAAACAAGCACCCAGTACAATATATTATGGCTCGACACAGGCAATTTAAAGTTTTCCATAGGTTGGCTTGTTGATAACCTGGCTGCAATGATGCTTGTGGTTGTTACCTCAATAAGTTTATTAATTCAAATCTATTCTCACGGATATATGGAGCAAGATAAGGGCTATCATAGATTTTTTGCTTATCTTGTATTGTTTAACTTCTCTATGCTGGCTCTTGTATTAAGTACTAATTTGTTTCAAACCTATATATTTTGGGAATTAGTAGGTGTATCAAGTTATTTATTAATAGGATTTTGGTTTTATAAGCCATCAGCAGCGCAAGCTGCTAAAAAAGCTTTTATAATAAATAGAATCGGTGACTGTGGTTTATTAGTAGGTACATTAGCATTATTATTTTATTCGCTAAACTGGTGGACAAGCTCTCAAAATATTTTATTAGAATTCGCAACTCTAGGCCAAGCCGGATCATTGGCTTTGGCTAATGCAGGTCCTGTACTATTTGGACTTTTAGCACTAGGTCTATTATTTGGCCCTATTGCTAAAAGCGCACAAATACCCTTACATACCTGGCTGGCTGATGCAATGGAAGGCCCAACGCCGATTAGTGCGTTAATTCACGCAGCAACAATGGTTGCAGCAGGTGTTTATTTAATAGCACGGTTATATCCTGTTTTTGAATTATCACCGCAAATAATGACTATTATGGTCTGGGTGGGTGCAATTACTGCATTTATTGCAGCAACAATTGCTATTACACAAACAGATATTAAAAAATGTCTGGCGTATTCAACCTGTAGCCAGCTTGGTTATATGGTTTTAGCAATGGGAGTAGGGGCGTACTCTGCTGGACTGTTTCATTTAATCACTCACGCTTATTTTAAAGCGATGTTGTTTTTATGCTCAGGTGCTGTAATACATAGTTTAGCCGACCAGCAAAACATGAAATATATGGGTGGCCTGAGAAAAAAAATACCAATAGTTGCTTATACATATTTGATAGGAACTTTGGCTATTGCTGGCTTATTTCTTAGTGGTTTTTGGTCAAAAGAAGCAATATTATTGTCTTTATACATACAAGGCAAAAACTTATTGCTAATTATTGCTTTAATTACTGCCTTTATGACTGCTTATTATATGTTCAGAAGTTACTTTATGGTCTTTGAAGGTGAATACAGAGGACATGCCCACTTTCATAAACCTTCAAAAATTATGACAGTACCGTTGATTATATTAGCTGTGCCATCAGCGTTAATTGGCTTTATCTTCAGCGGAAGCTTAAAATCAATAGGTATAGGATCATTTGATAGTTTTATATTTTACGGTCATGCTTTACATGAAGCCCATGTCAGTTTGTTTTTACCTATATGTTCTTTAATTATTGCTACTTTAGGTTTTTTACTTGCTGGTATTATTTATTGGGATAAATTAAAGAGTCTGTATTGCAATTGTTTTAAGCTTGTTGAGAAATATTTTAGCCCATTATATAAGCTATCTACTAATAAATGGTACTTTGATGATTTTAATAATTTATTGATTAAATATTTGATATTACCTATATCTGAACTCATAAGTATATTTGACAAATACGTTATTGATGGATTTATTAATTTATGTGGCATTTCAACTTTATATAAAGGCAAAGCCGTTTCTTTACTACAAAATGGCAATATTCAAACTTATTTAGTGACAGCATTACTTAGTTTTATAGCTATTATTACAGTAGTATTTTTGATTTATATAATATAAAAAAATTTAAAATAATTAAGGAGTAATATAAATAAAATGGAGTTTTTATCTTTAAATATTCTAATATTTGCACCGCTGATAGTAGCGGGAATTATATTGTCGCCATTATTTCCGAATGATGAAATTATAGTCAGGCGTTTTGCAAAAGGATTTTCCGGTATTTTATTTATATATTCAATTTTATTTATGATATTTTTTAAACCTTATAATACAGGTTATCAGTTTAAAGAAACCATTAAATTATTCTCAAATACTAACTGGATAGAACCATTAGGCATTTCACTTAGCTTTGGGCTGGATGGCATATCTGTTATGTTAGTGGTATTAACAACTTTTTTGGTAATGTTGGCATTAATTGCAAGCAAAAAAAGCATAACAACCAAGCACAAACTTTATTACTCCTTAATACTAGTTTTAACAACTGCAATTTTAGGTATTGTCACATCCAGGGACTTATTTTTATTCTTTTTATTCTGGGAGCTTGAATTAATACCAATGTATTTTTTGATTTCAATCTGGGGAACCGGCAAAAAAGAATACTCCGCAATGAAATTTGTTCTTTATACGTTCTTTGGCAGCTTGTTTATGCTTGGTGGTATATTGCTGTTAAATTATTTTCACTTTTTAAACACAGGAATATATACCTTTAGTATAGAAGCTTTAACATATTCAAGGCATTATGATATTCCATTTATTGTTAAGGCTTTGATATTTTTAGGATTTTTTATCGCATTTGCTGTTAAGTTACCTATTGTTCCGCTACATACGTGGCTACCGAATGCACACGTTGACGCGCCTACCCCCGTGAGTATGTTGCTGGCGGGTATATTACTTAAAATGGGTGGCTACGGGCTTATCAGATTTAATACACAAATGTTTCCGGAAATGATCAAAATATTTGCCCCAATGCTAATTGTACTTGGAGTAATAAACATAATTTACGCTGCTTTTATTGCACTTGCACAAAAAGATTTAAAACTATTAATTGCATACAGCAGTATAAGCCATATGGGCTTTGTTTTACTTGGCTTAGGTGCATTAAACACAATCGGTATCACAGGAGCAATGTTTCAAATGTTAGCGCATGCACTTATTAGCGCAGGATTATTTTTAATAGTCGGGGTAATTTACCTAAGGACTAAAACAAGGATATTCTCTCACTTAGGGGGATTAGGACAAGTTATGCCAAAGGCATTTTATTTTACAATGCTATTAGCTCTTGCAAGCTTAGGATTGCCTTTATTAGTAGGCTTTGCTGCAGAGGTTATGATTTTTTACGGAGCTTTTACATCTAATTCTTTAGATGGATTTATTTTATCTAATCAATTTATGACTGCATTGGCTGCTATTAGTATTATTATAACTGCTGCGTATTTATTATGGATGTTGCAAAAAATATTTATGGGCAATATGTTTGAAAAATGGCAAAAAGCATATGATCTAACTCCTCAGGAGGCAATCGCTTTAACGTTTTTGAGCATACCAATAGTTTTATTCGGCTTATACCCGGAAGGGGTAACATCTTTATTTTTACCGTTTGTTGACAACTTAGTAAGCAATCTTGCTTTGTAATTAGAGGATACTGTAATGGACTTTTTACTTGATATAAAAACAGCTATGCTGCCGGAAGCAATTATAACCTTTACTATTCTTGTGTGTACAGTTTTATGTTTTATGTTAAAGCAGGAAAAACAAAAAATTATATATTTAATAAGCCTTTTAGGATTAATTATTAGTTTAACTTCAATAAATTTATTAGCTGCAAATAAAATATTTACCGGCTTTTATAACTCTTTTACATCTGATTTTTTCTCAATATTGATGAGATTTTTAATTTTATCAGGCACATTGCTTGTTATTATTATGACAAAAGATTATTCTTCCAAATTTAAAAACAGACAGGGCGAATTTTATTTGTTAATGCTAATAGCTGCATTAGGTGCGCTTTTATTAAGCGGGGCAAATGATTTAATAATGATATTTGTTGCGTTAGAAGCATTAAGCTTATCCAGCTATGCATTAAGCGGCTTTTTAAAGAAAGATAAGTCCAGCAATGAAGCAGCACTTAAATATCTTATTTTTGGCGGGGCTTCATCAGCTATAATGTTATATGGCTTTTCTTTTTTATACGGCATTACAGGACATACTAACTTAACGGAAATATTTACTTATTTAGCTAATAATAATACGGATACAATGCTTAATTTTACATTTTTTTTAATTATTGCAGGCTTTTTATTTAAAGTTGCAGCGTTTCCTTTTCAGAGTTGGGCGCCTGATGTATATGAAGGAGCACCTGTTCCGGTTACGGCTTTTTTATCTACGGTATCTAAAGTGGCTGGATTTGCTATTTTAATAAAGTTTATAGGTTTAGCATTTAATAATGTAGAAATTATAACTGTCACACTAGGCTTAATCGCATTACTAAGCATTACAATAGGCAATTTTATGGCGTTAAACCAGATGAATATAAAAAGGCTTATGGCTTATAGCTCGATATCCCAAGCCGGTTTTGTCCTGATAGGGTTTGCATTATTATCTTATTCTGGGATTTCTGGAGCTATATTCTATTTAATAAGCTATCTGGTCGCAAGCTTAGGAGCATGGTTAGCTATAATTATATTTAATACTCAAACAAATAAAAGCTTAATATCTGATTTAAACGGAATAGCTTATAGAAATCCGTATTTTGCTACTTGCTTTGCTTTTTGTTTATTATCTTTGGCAGGCATTCCTGTTACTGTTGGTTTTATGGCCAAGTTTTATCTTTTCCATGCTATTGTGCAAGAGGGGCCTGCTTATTTATGGCTGTTAATTTTAGCTCTTTTAAATACTATACTTTCACTTTTTTATTATTTAAAAATAATAAAAGCTATGTTTGTATGTAAGCAAGAAAACGAAAGTTTTAAATTGAACTTCGATGCCGGCATATTAAATACAAGTCTTGTTGCTTTAACTTTAGTTGTTGTACTTTTAGGCGTTTTAGTAACTCCGTTTATTGAGATAGCAAGAGATAGTGCTTTATCTATAAAGCTGCCGGTTAAGCAAGTGGGACTAAGTAGGTAGTAAAAAATTTTTACTTAACAAAAAAAGACTTAGAGTAATCTAAGCCTTTTTTAATATTATATTTTTCTTAATATAATATTAATTACATCTTGAGTATCCGCAGCTCTTGCATAAGATACAACCCTCAGAGAACTCTATCATTTCTCCGCAGTCAGGGCACTCAGGGCATAAGCCTATATCTGCAATTGATGTAGATGTTTCTTTATCAGCATCTTCATTACAACATTCTACATTGTCAAAGCACTCGCCATGAAACATTTGTTGCGCTTTTTCCGCGTTTCTTTCCAATACCTTACTTATAGCATCGGAACACGAAAGAGTTATGTCACCTTTCATTATAGATGGTGCAGGGCAACGAATCCCTTTTAATTGGCTGATAATTGAATGAATATTTACTCCTGCCCTTAATGCAAGTGAAATCATTCTTCCAGTCGCCTCAGCTTGGCTGGTAGCACATCCACCGGACTTACCCATTCTTGCAAATACTTCGCACAAACCTTCCTCATCAGAGTTTATAGTTATATATAACGGACCACATCCGGTTTGTATCTTATCTGTTATTCCAAATGTAACATTTGGTCTTTGCCTTGGCGTAACAATTTTAGAACTGTCTTCTAAGCAGCAGATAACTGTTTTATTTGGTTCATTTTTTTCAACTTTGTTCTCTATATTATTATCTTTTACAGATTCTTCAGATTTATTTTCTTCTTCTTTTTTAGAATCTTTTGATTTATCAAGATTCATTGGCTGAATTCTGCTATTGTTTCTGTATACTGTAATGCCTTTTAAGTCTTTTTCATAAGCCAAATAATATGTCTCTTTAATGGCCTCTCTGGTGGCATCTTCTTCAAAGTTTACTGTTTTAGATACAGCATTATCTGTATGTAGCTGGAACGCTGCCTGCATCCTTACATGCCACTCCGGTGAAATATCATGAGCTGTAACAAAAACATTTTTAATTTCATCCGGCAAGTTTTTAATTTTATGAACAGTACCTTCTCTTGCAATGGTTTTCATTAATTCTTCAGAATATAATTCTTCTTCTTTTACTCTATTTTCAAAGATAGGATTAACTTCCATTAACTCAGTATTGTCCATTATTTTTCTTATAAATACTAAAGAAAACAAAGGCTCTATACCGCCTGAAGCTCCGGCTATCATACTTATTGTACCTGTTGGCGCAATGCAGGTGGTTGTAGCGTTTCTAATTCCGTTTGTTTGAATTTTTATATCAAGATTATGCCAGTCTTCATCTTTTATAATGCCCGCTGACTTTCCTTTATATTTGTTAGATAAAAACATATTGTTATCATAAACACTGCCGTTAAAGTGCTCAAACTTGCCTCTGACTTGTGCCAGTTCAACAGACTTTACTTTTGAATGAAAATCAATAAATTCCATGAGTTGAGAAGCAAGCTTCAAACCTTCTTCGGAATTATATGGGATATTTAAGGTCATAAGCATATCAGCCCAGCCCATTATGCCAAGGCCAATTTTTCTATTCTTCTGAGCCATCTCTTCTATCTTAGGAAGAGGAAATTTATTTAAAGAAATAACATTATCTAAGAAGTGAATGGATAATTTTGTAACATATTCAAGCTTATCCCAGTCAACTTCCGGTTTATCTTCATTATATTTGATCATTTGCGCTAAATTTATAGAACCCAAATTACAAGCCTCGTATGGCAATAACGGTACTTCGCCACATGGATTTGTTGATTCGATGTCTCCAATTTTAGGTGTTGGATTGTATTTATTTATTTCATCGATAAATACAATTCCGGGTTCACCATTTCTCCAGGCATGATCAACTATCAGATCAAATATTTCCCTTGCATTGACTGTTTTAACATTTTCTTTTGTACGCGGGTGGACTAGATTAAATTCACTATCATTTTTTACTGCTTCCATAAATTCGTCGGTTATACCAACTGAAATATTAAAATTTGTTAACTTATCAGTATCAAATTTAGCGTTAATAAAGTCTATAATATCAGGGTGATCCACACGAAGAATTGCCATATTAGCCCCTCTTCTTGTTCCGCCTTGCTTAACTGCTTCTGTAGCCGCATTAAACACTTCAATAAATGATACAGGCCCGGAAGAAACTCCCATTGTTGATCTTACTATATCATTTTTTGGTCTTAATCTTGAAAAAGAAAACCCTGTGCCGCCACCGCTTTTATGAATTAAAGCAGTGTTTTTTATTGTTTCAAAAATATCTTCAAGAGTATCCTCAACAGGCAATACAAAGCAAGCAGACAATTGACCAAGCTCCCTACCTGCATTCATCAAGGTTGGGCTATTGGGCATAAAAGACTTATCCGCAAATAACTTGTAAAACTCTTGTGACAGCCAGTTTACATGATGGCTGTCCCTGCTGTCATTACGATCTGCTTGTGCAATTGTGCCGGCAACTCTCCAAAACATTTCTTCTGGTGTTTCTGCTACATTGCCATCCCGGTCTTTTTTTAGATATCTTCTTTCTAAAACAACTTTTGCGTTATCGGTTAAACTTAATTTATCTGATAGAAATGAGGTCACGTTTAGTCCTCCCTTTTTGACTCCCCATCTGTTTATTCTTTATATTATACAACAAATAACATAATGGTTTAAATGTTTACTATTTTTTAACAATATTTATTTAAAAAAAATTTTAAAAATTTAATAATAATATGGTTTTTCATACTACTCCTCAATAAAATTCCAGATATCCTCTTTTTGGTGTATAGACGATTTTATTGATTATAACTGGATTAAATAAACTAATTAATATTTTAAAGTTAATATACCATTAATTCCAGCATTAATAGTACAACATAAATGAAATCTTTTTATAAAGTTTAGTAAATATATTTTTGTTTTTTTTATTAAATATTGAACATAATTTTAATTAAAAGAAGTTTTTTTTAAGATAATCAGCTTAGTATTTTTTAATAATCTGTAAGATATTTTAATAATTGGGGTATTTTTTTTTTAACTGTAAAAAGCATGTATGGGTTGAGTTTTACATGATTTTTCATGTCTCAATATTAACAACATTTTAAGAATATTTTAAAAAAGTTTTAGTTAGTAATAATCCATGTAAGAACAGGATATTCACGATTAAAAACTTTGAACATGAGATTATTCCCGTAAAACTAAAATACAAGCATGCTTTATTGGCGTTGTCCCGCATGAAAGTCATGATTCAAATTCAACTTGCGCCAATTAAGGTTTTTAGTATTATTAATTTATCGGATTTCTTTTGGTTGGGGAAAACGGAGCAAATGAGGAATATAATAAATCAAACGAAAAAGAGTTATAGAGAAGCTAAGAAAATCTATAACTTAAGGGTAGAAAAGATAGTAAGAGAGGCCAGTGATAACTTTATCTATAACAGAGATTATGACACTGTACTGGAACAGGTAAATGAAGCGTTAACCACTGAGCCAAACAATGTTAAAGCGTTAGTTTTAAAGGGAGATGTACTATTTAGCATAGAACAAAAAGATGAATCCCTTGGGTATTTTAATAAAGCGTTGGAAATTGACCCTTATTCTGTAGAAGCTTATGGAGCTAAGGCCAGTGCACTAGATATCTTGGGATTGCAAAAAGAAGCTTTAGACTGTTGCGAAAGAGCTTTCTCAAATATAAGCGAAAATCAGAAGTATTTACTACCTTCGCTTTATGATCAAAAAATAGCTATATTGATAAAATTAAAAAGATTTGAAGAAGCAAAAAAGTTTTTGAACGCAAGTTTAACAAACTTGTCAGAGGAGGATGGGTCGTATCTTCTCTCACGTTACCAAGGAGCGATAGAGTCAATCTGTCAACAAAGAAAAAGAAAACGTGAGAAAGTTGCGAGAATGGCCTTAAGGCTTATTAATTAATTGTTGTTTCATTTATGTGCCCTGTAGAGATAAGTGCTGAAGACAGCACTTTTTTATTTTATTTAAGAGAAAAAATAATAAGCTGATACAGAATTCAATCTGCCTTAAGCTATAACTATAATTATATATCGTCAAAATCATCAATATCTAAAAAATCTTGGGGGGGAGGTGAATTTTTTATTAATTTTTCAAAATATTCTTGCCTTTCATTTTCATCAGCGCCCATTTGTTCCCAAATATATATTGGTAATTTGGTTGAATCATAAATATAAGCAGACTCAATCTGTTTTAACGTAAGATAAAAAACGTAATCCAGGCTGACGTTATCTAGGCGGGCATGATCTAGGCTAGCGTAATCCAGGCGGGCGAAATCCAGGCGGGCGTAATTTAGGCTGGCGTAATTTAGGCTGACGTCATCTAGGCGGGCATAAGACAGATCAACACCTGATAAGTTAATTAAATGCATAAAATAGCTTAAAGGTGCCATTCCTTGTGGTCTGCCCGGTGTGCTGTTAATTCTTGCAAAATAATTCAAAAGATAGTCATTTTCATTTTTTTTAAATGTTTCACTGCCTATAAATCCGAAAACCGTAAAATTTTGACCTTCAATTTTAACATTCCATTGATGTTTATGGCATTGATTTGAGTTTTCCCACGACCATTTAGAAAGCTCAATATTAGCAAGGCTTAATTGTTTTTCTGCAATATAAGCATGCACATAGCAGTTAAGCTGAAAAACAGAATCACCCAAATGAGAATCTAGCGAAATATAATCAGTTATTTTTGGAAGTTTATTTTTTTCGTAGTCATAAGGTCTTGTTTCTTGAGCTAACTCTTCAACAAAAGGTGGCTCTGTTTGAGCTTCTCCTCTTCTGTCAAGATACATTTGCGGGGTCATGTGCTCTTTGTCTGCCCACCATACAAAATAATCAGCAAGCCAATCTCTTGTTATTTCCCAAATTTCCAGCTTTTCCTCATCAGATCTATTTATATGATATTCAATAAGGTTTTTAACATGATTGTTAATTTCAGGCGTTAACCATCTTGGGGCTAAAATACAAGAGATTTTTTCAAAGTGTTTTATTTTAGTTTCCTCGTTATTATTAATTTTCAAATCACTGCCTGCTTGTATAAGTTTAACAATCAATGCTTCCGCAAAAAAATACTCCCTGAATGATTTGTGTATAAACTCACAGCCATAACTCTTATGCCCTGCTTTAAAATAAAACAATGCATAAAGCCTGCTGATACTGTCTTCTTTAATAATATCTTCAACTTGAGTAGAAATATTATTTTCCGGATGAAGTAACCTTGTTTCCAGCTCATAGGAGGAAATACTTTCTTTACCTAAAATACTTATTGCAATTGCGATTTCTCGAAGTAAACTTCGCAGGTCCATTTTTTGATTAGACGCAGCGTAAATAATATTGTTTTTAATCTTATCAAAAGCCTTTTCGTCTCTTCCCCCGTATTCAACTGTCAAGTCAGCCAAAGATCTGTATAAGTCAGTAGGGTTATTGAATAGTTCTTTCAATTGATAGTCTTCATTTAACGCAAGCTTTAGCACCAAGGCCGCAAGCAAGGGCGTGCCTATTGCTTCATAATGCTTATTTATCAATTCTTGTTCGGTGCGTGAGTTAAAGTATTCAGTATAAGCCTCTATTATTGATTTTATTTCTTCTTTGATCTTCGCAGGGTCAGGATATTGAGAGTGCTTAACTATATTGTCAAAAAGATCGTTAAGACTCTTCGGGTTTAAAGGCTTGATAGTTAAAATTTTAGTATTTGGGGTTATAAAGTTTGAATCCTTGGTTACGTCTTCCGTTGATCTTCCGGTTACAATTATTTTTACTTTTGATTTGTCATTTGATGTAATGAGATTTTTCTTAACCGTAGCAAGCACTTTGTCAATTCTGTCTTTAAATGTTTGAGACTGGGCAAGGCTTAATTCGTCCCAACCATCTAAAATCAAAACATAAGGACATAATTTGTTATTTTTATAAGTAGTTGTGTCTTCAAATATTTTCCCGTTTAAAAATACATTCTCTGAGCTTAAACAGGAAAAATCATCTTTTTTAGGCTCAATGGAACTTTTAAGAGAAGCTGTTGCGGTTTTAACAGCATTATGTAATTCTGAATACAAGTCAAAATCCCCGTTAAAATCAATATGCTTAAACTGTATTCTTATAGGTGTCAAGCCTTCTTCCATAAGCTTGTTATTTAACCATAAGGTAAAAGAAGACTTTCCGGAGCCTGCCGGTCCCTGAATTACTATAGGTTCATTATAATCACCGTCTATAAGTTCATCAGATACAATTTTATTTATAAGTTTTCTTCCGCCTGGTTCTTCAGCAAAGACATCAAGGGCTTTTTTAGGCCGGTTATATCCTAAATCGTCCCTGTTTTGCCTGTTACAGATTTCTTTCCGGCTTAAACAGCCGCATTCAACCTGCTCGTAAATATCCGAGAGCGAATAATTATTTTCAAAAAATACACTTTCACTTGTAAAAAAGTAATTATTTAAATAAGCATAATTTTCAAGATCTTTTTTTACTTTTGTTTCTTCTTTATCAAGCCCAAGGTAATTAATAACGGCTTGAAAATCCTAAGGTAATTATTGTCAATTTATTTTATGCAAAAATCAATAAGAACCTTCAATACACCCTTCTGTTGGGAATACTCAAAAGCTTCCTTGATTTCACTAAACTTAAAGATTTTACTGATAAAAGGATCCACATTTATTTTATTTTCTGCTAAAGCCTTTAAGGCCGGCTTAAATGGCCCGCAACGAGAACCTATTATTTTTATTTCATCTATAACTATAGAAGCCAGATTAAGTGTACTATTATCGGCAAGTGTACTTTTAAGAACAATTGTACCTTTTGGCCTTACAAGGCGTTGAGCAAGTTCAAATCCGCTAACAGAACCTGTTGCCTCCACTACAACATCAAAACTCTTATTCATATCTGCTTTGACTTCATTTAATAGTATAGTATTTACTTGTTCATTTTGGGCGATTTTTAATTTATCACTATGTTTACCTACAAGAATAATATCAGCCTGAGTTAAATTAAGTGTTAAAGCTATAATAAGCCCAAGCTTTCCGTCTCCGAGCACTGCAACTTTATCTGTGGGCTTAATATGTATCTGGTCTAATATTTCAAAGGCTGCTGCAAGAGGTTCAGTCATTACAGCACTTTCATTACTTATATTATCAGGGACTTCCAGCAAGTTTTTTATCGGAAGGGTAAGATACTGTGCAAAACACCCGTCTCTGTTAAATATACCAAGCACTGACCTATTCGGGCAATGGTGAAAATCACCTGACATACAGTCTTTACATTGATAGCAAGCAGCGTTTATATCTCCTACAACTCTTTTGTTCAACAATGTTTGATCTACATCGTTAATTTCTACAACTTCACCTGCAAACTCATGGCCTGCTATACCTTTAAACCCCATATATCCTTTTAAAATTTCTATATCCGTGTTACAAATACCTGCCATAAATACTTTTACTAAAGCTTCTCCCTCTTGAGGCCTTGGCTTTTTATAATCATTTACCAATTCTATATTTTCATTAAAAATTGCTGCT
The DNA here is from genome assembly GCA_028280605.1 of Candidatus Gastranaerophilales bacterium. GTDB lineage: Bacteria > Cyanobacteriota > Vampirovibrionia > Gastranaerophilales > JANQFW01 > JANQFW01. The sequence goes on along the minus strand of JANQLL010000197.1, from coordinate 3,095 downwards.
TTCATTGTTTAAACCCTTATAATTTGTTGAGCTATTATACCTGATAAATAATTGTAATTCTTTACTTCTTTAAAATCCAGCCCTTTATATATGAGTAATAATTTCTCCTGGGAAGGAAAGCTTGTTGCTGATAGCGGTAGATAGTAATAAAAATTATTTTTTCCAAAAAATTTTCCTAAAAAAGGAACTATATAAGTAAAATATAATCTTATAAAGGGGGCTAAAATACCGCTTGGCTTGCCAATATCTATATTTACTATATAACCGTCTTTTTTTGTAACACGCTTAAATTCTTGCAGGGCTTGATTTATATCATCCAAATTTCTTAACCCAAAACTTATTATTGAAATATCAAAAGAATCATCTGCAAAAGGCAAATTAAGCGCATTTGCTTGAATAAAATTAATATTATTGTATGTTCCGGCTTTTTGCCCGGCTATATCCAACATTTTAGGACTAAAATCTACGGCTGTTATAAAAGTTTCCTGCGATGAATTTTTAGCAAGCTCTAAAGCTATATCCCCTGTCCCGGTGCAAATATCTAAAATTTTTGAATTTTCTTGTATGGGTATTTTTTTAATGGCATGTTTTTTGATATATTTATGAAGCCCCAATGTAATCAGGTTATTCATTAAGTCATATTTAGCTGATAAAGATTCAAACATTTGATATACAAAGGGTGATTTATGTTTTGGATTATATTTAAGAAAAATTTTATTCATAATAATTTTTAATTTTCCTTTACGACTCATCAAAGTATTTTAAAATTAGTTTAATTTAAAAAAGTTATTTATTGTTTTTAAAAATTTTTGTACAATAATATTATACAGGAAGTAGTATAGATGATCGCAAGTATTGGCAACAATGCTTGAGGAAAGTCCGGGCTCCATAGGGCAGGCTGCCGGATAACGTCCGGTGCAGGTGACTGTGAGGATAGTGCCACAGAAATGTAGACCGCCGATGGCAGGAAACTGTACAGGTAAGGGTGCAACGGTGGTGGACGCAAGTCCTTAATGTAAGAGACCACCAGCAATATTGAGAGGTATTGGCTAGGTAAACCCCGGTTGGTGCAAGGTATCGAGAGTTAAGGCTGCCCGCCATTCTCGATAAATCCGCTAGAGGTGTCTGGAAACAGGCATCCCAGATAGATGATCATTGATACAGAACCCGGCTTATTGGCTACTTCCTTTTTTTATACACAATCCTTTATATTACAAACTTGAATTACTTTAGGATCCTCATGAACGAATTGTCTGAACAAAATGCTAATTATAAATCCGGTACTTCAAGCTTATTTACCGGATTAATGTTTTTAACCCTTGTACCATGGCTTTTTAATTACTTTTTGATTTATAAAGACCCGTTGATCTATAAAATTATAGCTGTTGTTTTTATGGGAAAAACTATATACCTTTATCACAAGTCACCGGCTTATCTTAACAGACAATTTTTTTGGATTGGAATTACTTTTATTTTATTTGCTATACTTCAATTTTTCCTGGGAAGTGATCTAAAGTTAACTTTTGGTATTATATTTTGTATGGTATTTGGTACTGTTTTATCTATTTACTTTGCTTTTCATTTTAAAAAATTAGCTAATTAAATTTATTATAAGTTTTTATCTTGAATTAATTTCTTTAAATCAGCTAATACTTTAGCTTTATCTTCATTTTTATTTTCTTCTAGTAAAGATCCAATAGCATTTTTAAGATCAAGTTTTGATGCTTTCTCAAGATTAATTGTACCTTCTGGAATGTTTTTGGTTTTGCATAATTTTTTATAATAACTGATTTGTTTTTCTGTTGGCTTGCACCTGGCAAGGCTTTCGTGCTTTTGTTCAGCTCTTTGCTCTTTTAAATATTGCTTTTGCTTATCTGTATAAACTTTATTTTTTTCTTTTTGACTTATCTTAAAAATATTATCTTTTATTACTCTTAATAAATCCTTTTGGAAATCTTCATTATCTACAACATCAACAAGCCATGCATATCTTGAAGATCCGGTTTGTAAATAATAAGTTTCATCATCTATAAACTTTTCCAGTATATCCTGAGCTGAAAGCTGGGAATTTTTTCCCGTATAAATGGAGATATATTTTAAAATATCTGATTTTTGCCTTTTAGTTAAATAATTAAAAACCCGGCTCTTTAAACTTTGCATTTACTTTAAATCATCCGGCTTAAATTTTGAAAAAGGAATGTACTTATTTAACGGATTGTCCATTGAGTGGTGAGCCAGTTTGTACAAACGATTATATAGCGGATTTGTTTGGTTTGTTTTAGGATGCTGAGTCTTTTGGAATTCTTCATCCTTGTTATCCGCTTTATTATTAAATTTTCCTTCAATTGCTGAAGTTTTATTTAGTTCTTTTTCTTTATCCATGTTGTTGAGTTTTTCTTTCATTATGCCTATTGTTAGCCAAATTCAATTAACTTATTTTACTATTTTAATATGTATTATTCTATACTACTTATCAATTAAATTTAAGTAATAATAATTTATTTCTTCCTAATAAATTATTATATATAAATAAAAAATTTTAAAAATAAAAAAATGTCTACAAAGTATATATTTGAAATACAACTTAATATATTAAATTAAAGGAAGAAAATTTATGTAACAAGTTTTTAACAAAATAGCCTATTTTTCGCAAAATCCGAAATTTTTCGTGCATTTAAATTAAAAAACTGCTAAAATATATATAAAATAAATAAAATATATATTGAACAAAATTTAGTTTAACTTTGGTTACGAGATTGTGAGGTCATATTGCCTTGACAAACAAAGTTGCAAAAACTGAAGATACATGCCAAAAGGACAATGATAAGTACGCATCAATCCTGTATTACAGACTGCGCAATAAAATTGTCTTGTTGCGCCGCTTTGCCAAAAACTGTGACCTGATGGGCTATAAAGACCGCCTGCTTGAAGCTGTTAAAACCTCGGAAATGCAGTTTGACACTGTAGGCAAAGAATATATGCACATAATGCGCACCGGTAACTGGAGTAAATTCCTGATTCAAAAGATGGAATTTATTAACATGGGCCTTCAATCTTTTGCAATGAATATAATAGAAAGTGTTGAAAAAAGAAGA
>JANQLL010000196.1 GCA_028280605.1 Candidatus Gastranaerophilales bacterium | reverse complement strand
TCTTCTTTTTTCAACACTTTCTATTATATTCATTGCAAAAGATTGAAGGCCCATGTTAATAAATTCCATCTTTTGAATCAGGAATTTACTCCAGTTACCTGTGCGCATAATGTGCATGTATTCTTTGCCGACTATATCAAATTGCATTTCCGATGTTTTAACAGCTTCGAGGAGGCGGTCTTTATAACCCATCAGGTCAACATTCTTGGCAAAACTGCGTAGCAGGACAATCTTATTGCGCAATCTGTAGTACAGAATTGATGCGTACTTGTCATTGTCCTTTTGGCATGTGTCTTCAGTTTTTGCAGCTTCTTTAGTCAAAACCAATACCTTTTAATCTCAACTTATTTGATATGTTATTTGTTTGTTTAATTAATATTATATCATTTTCTGAAATTAAATGCTTGGAAAATTTCGGATTATCAGAAAAAAGGGCTATTTTGTTAATTTATTGTTACATTTTAAAATTATATAATTTCTTTTTACGCTATAATTCTAAAGGCTATTTGTGTAAGAGGTATCTTGAACTTGTGCAACTATACTTTTTTGTTAAAATATTTATTATTATAGTTAAAGACAGAATTAATAAATGGAACAAAAACAAAAAAACAATAATTATAAAGAAAATTGTAAGGATAAGTTGTTAGTAGATTATAAAAAACAGCTTGAGCGAGAGCGTATTTTAAGAAATATTATTGAATCTATCAGCTGTTCGCTGGAGTTTAAATCCTTAATCAAGAACATAGTTACTGAAATAGGAAAATATGTAAAAGCTGACAGATGTGTATTATTAAGGGTTGACGAGACACAAGCCAAGCAATTTCCTGTAGAAGATTTTGCTGAATATAGGGCAAATGATGATGTTAAGAGCATGATTAATTTTGATATAAATCATCCTGCTCTTGTAAAAATGGGTGAATTAAATCCTGTTTACAACACAAGCGGAGTTGACATAATAAATAAAAAGCTAATAGAAGAGCTTTTAACTTATCACAATATGAGGGGAACAAAAGTAGAGCAATACTTAATTGACTACAGTATAAATACATATATGGGGCTTAATATTTATTATCTGGGGAAAATAAAAGGGATACTGGTAGTACATTCATCAGCTACAGATTTAAATATTACGGATGATGATAAACAATTTTTATTAGACATATCAAAATACACAGCTCTTTTACTAAATCAAATTGATTTGTATGAAAAAACAAAAAAGGAAGTTGAAAGAGAAAAAGTATTAAGAAGCATTGTTGAGTCGATAAGAACATCTTTAGACTTTAGGGATATCAGTAAAAATCTTGTAACAGAAGTTGGCAAATACTTTAAGGCTGATAGATGTTTTTTGATGCAATTTGACCAAAAAATAATGTTTCCTCGAGAGATTGATGAATACTCAGAGTATAGAAGTGATGAAAAATATTTTAGCGTTGTTGGTTTTGACTTTACAGACCCGGAAAAAACAAAAGAGCTGAGAAAGTGGGATACATATATTCCTAAACCCAGACCGGGGTTGTTTATGAATTATCCAAATATGAAGGAATATTTAATAGAGCATGATTTGGTAGGTAGTGACCTGGAATGCTTTTTTGAATTCCATAATATGAAAGCTATTTGTGCTCTTTCTATATTTTATAAAAATGAAATGAAGGGTTCTCTTGCAATTCACTGGGATAAATACGATGTTGTGATAGAAGAACAGGATAAAGCTTTTTTAAAGGAAATAGTAAATCAAGCTGCAGTTGCGCTTCATCAAGCTGATTTATATAGAGAACAGGAGGAACAGGCAAAGAAAGAAAGGCTGCTTATCTCTGTATCAAATGAAATAAGACGTTCTCTCGATATAGAAGAGGCATCAAAATCAATTTGTGAAAAAATTATTGAAATATTTGATGTTCAGGAAGTTCATCTGTGTGAATTTTCATATGACAATAAATCAGCCTGCCAAGAACTGCTTAAACTGGGTAAAAATAAAGTTCGAAATGAAAATTTAGTACAATTTAAATCTATTATATGTTTATTTAAAGAACTTTTTGAAAATGAAAAACAATTAAATATTAATAATTGGGAAAAAAATAATCTTCCATCATCTATAAAGGAGTATTACCATCAACAACAAATTAAATCTGTTATTGCAACAAGGTTTGATATAGACCAAAATAAATTTGGGGCAATAATTCTTCATGAATACAGGTATCAAAGAAAATGGGCAAAAAATGAAATAGAATTGCTTGATTCGTTAGGCGAACAAATTTCGTTTGCGATAAAACATGCAAATACATTTTCTGGCCTTAAACAGCAGATGGAAAAAGAAAAAGTATTAAAGCTCGATCAAAGTATATTGGTTAATAAAAATCTTGCAATAAATACTGACTTAAATAGTGCGATAACTTATTCTTTCATAAATAATACCTACAATTACAAAAAAGATTTAAATAAACTTACACCAAAAGGTTTTTTAGAAATAAGCCCTGATGATCTGCAAAAAGCTACCTGCCTTTCTGAGTCACAAGTACTAAATTCTATTTATAAATTATATGAATGTGAATTAATAGATTATAAAAAAGATAATGATAAAGATAATATTTATTGCATTAAGCCGGAAGATAATAAAGAAATAAAAGTAAAATACCTAAGCCTGCAAAATAATAAAATTGCATCTAATGACCAGGACAAAGATAAACTTATTTTCAATGATTATGATGAATTATGCCAAGTATACTCCGAGAATTTTTCCAAAGATGCTATAGAAGCGGTTAAGTATTACCTTGAAAAATGCAAGCAAAACCCGGCAACAATTACCCGATTTTATTTTTCTATGTTATGCAGGATTTTCTATGAATTTATAAATAATCACAGCTTAAGCTTGGATAGAATGAAGTCAATTATAGATGAATGGCTTTCGCCAAATAAAAAGGTAGCATCTTTAAAATCCAATACAATTTTGGCTAAAAGGCTAAAAAAAGTATTTATTCTAAAATTATACACTTCTCAAACATTAGCCACAGACATGGCTTCAAAGATTGATTTTAGCTCTATAAATATTACGCTAGATGAAAATGATTTAGAAGATTAGCTTATATTATTGAATATTTTCTTTGGCAGCCTTAGCTTTTCGACCTTTATTTGAGTGCTTTTTAATATTTTCAAGCTGTTCTTCTTCAGTAATTTGCATTTTATCCAGTTTGCCGGAAATATATTTAATACCCTTATTGATTGGCAAATCAAGATCATCCAGCATGCATAAAAACAATTTAATTCCGGGAAGATTTATTCCAATGTTTCTTGATAAGTATTGGATTAATTTGCCCTTTTCTATATCATTTAATGAGTATAGCCTTTTGCTCCTTGTCGCCCTTTCCGGTACAAGAAGATTTTCTTCGTCATAAATTCTTAAGGTTCTGGGGTGAATATTAAGAGCCTCAGAAACTATAGTTATTGAAAATATAGGTTTATCAGGGTCAATATTTTCAAGTCCTAAAGGTAAAAGATTATCCATTTATTAATATCCAAATAATTAACTATCAATAATTTTATACTGCTCATCAATTGAATTTCAGATTACTCTTTAGAATGAGCTTATAAAAAATAAAATTGACCATTTCATTTTTAACGCTCCCGCTTCGCAATTCA
>JANQLL010000159.1 GCA_028280605.1 Candidatus Gastranaerophilales bacterium | reverse complement strand
CTTTTTTGACATTTTTGTGGTTTATTTATCGCTTCATTAAATAAGGCTATATGATCCTTTCCCATTTTATTTCTATCTCTTCTAAAGAATTTTAAAATTCGTTTATAACAAGATAATGAAAGACCTAAAACGTTCATTGCCACAGTGGGGGCAAGAACTTTGACATCAAATTTACGAATTTTTTTGTCTAACAATAATACTTGTTTTGTACTCATACCTTTTTTAGGAAATACCATCTTATAATAAAGTATTCCCCTCCTTATAATACTTAAAAAATGAGCTGGAAAAGCTATAGCCGTAATAAACATACCTACTTTTTCAATATTATCATATTGATTTTTCTTTTTTGCCTTTATATTGGCTTTAAAGTTAACTTTCTTTTTATCCATTTTTTTATAATTTAAAGCCTGTTGTACTTGCATTTTTAAGCCTTTGCAAATTCTATACTATATTATTTAAAACAAAAAAATAATTTTATTGATATATTTTAAAATTTACTTTTACATTATTTTACTCAAATATAATCATTAAATTTATTTCATAATAATATCCTGATATTTGTTGTTTTGACAAAAAAATATCAGGATAATTTCTTACTTATTAGTTAATAATATTTTCTTTTTTAGTTCAGTTATTGAGGAGTTTGCTTTACTACCTCTTCAAATAAATTTTTATATTTATTACTTAATTCATTAATTTTTTTATAGTTTCTTGTCCTTAAGGCTTTAGATAAATTTTCTTTAACTAGTTCTATTTTTTCTTTATCAGAAGGGCTTATTCCTATGCTGTTTAACATAGATAAGTATTTCTTATGACTTTTAACTATTTCTTCTGCTTTTACAACTTTTTCTACATCTAAGCGAGGCTTAAAAGACAAGTTTGTAACCAATCCAGCTACTGTAACCAATGCTGTACTTCCAAGCTCTAACATAGCTTTATCTCGAAACGCAATTCCATTTTTCACATCACTGATAGCTTTATCAAAAAAACTACTAAACCCACGCTCAGTATATAAAACATCTAACTTTTTCATTCTATCCATTTGTTGTTGACCACCTTGACAGAAACCTTTTTTTTCTGCTACCTCCTGCAAAGTTGTCGAGGCAAGAGATTGTAATGGTGCCTGCACACCAATACCAACTATAAGATTTTGCATATATTCTTTTATAGTAACTTTTTCTCCTTTTCTTAATTTCTTATTAAGGGTATTAAGAGTAATAGCTGTGGAATTTATTCCTGATTGCAGAGCCCAATTTCTGCCCCATTGAGGAAGAAAATCATGTTTTAAATAACTCATAGCTTGATCCAAATGACTTGCATCACCTTGAGTTAAAGCTATATCCCCACCAGCAAATCCAACGTTACCACCAGTATAATCCCCAGTCACATCGTGAACTCCACCACCATCAGCATTAAAATCATGATGCGAAGTACCTGCTACATCTGCACCGTCGGGCATGTTGCCAGTATCAGGCATGTCTGGAATACCAGCATGTAATTCTCCCATATCCGGCATGTCCGGGGTTGGTATATAATCTGTAGGATCTGGAACAGCTGCAGGATTTGCAATATTAGTCAAAAGATGTTCAATCTCAACTATACCAACCAAAAGGCCT
>JANQLL010000040.1 GCA_028280605.1 Candidatus Gastranaerophilales bacterium | reverse complement strand
AAAAACATTAGCTTTTTCAAAGTCTGATTTCTGGCATGATCTTGTTACACGATTGTTTATTATTAATTACAATTTATCACTTAAAAATTAACCACTACCTATTTTTTTAATACATTTATATAATATAAAGAGGATTAGGCAAACATACATAAGGGGAGGTATTATGAAAAAATATCGAATAATCGTGCTGGGAGGAGGAGCCGCAGGAATTGTAAGTGCTATGGCTGCAGCAAGTATAGGACTGCCGGTTGCCCTTATAGAAAAAGATAAAATTGGCGGTGAATGCTCCTGGACCGGTTGTGTCCCCTCAAAAGCTCTGTTAGCTGCTGCAAAAACCGTTCATAAAATAAGACACGCCACAGATTGGAATATAAAATACAGTAGTGATTGCACAGTTGATACCTCTGATGTTATGTCAAAAGTCAGAGAGCTTGTCCAAAGAGAAGTTGACCACGCTCAATCAGTCAAACTAATGAAAGATAGCGGTGTTGAAATATACTATGGCGAGCCGACTTTTGTAAGTAAAAATGAAATTAAGATTAATGATGAAATAATTTATGGCAAAGATATAATAATAGCAACAGGTTCATCTCCTGCCAGGCCTAAAAATAAAAATATTGGCTTAGAAAACATTGAATATTATACAAATCAGGAAATCTTTTCTATAGATAAAATACCAGAATCTATAGGAATAATAGGCGGCGGTGCTATTGGTATAGAAATGGCTCAAGCATTTAACAGGCTAGGCTCTAAGGTTACTGTTTTTGAGGCCAGAGAAAGTATTTTACCAAGAGATGATAAAGAACTAACATCTGTTTTGACGGATATTTTAAGGTCAGAAGGTATAGAAATAAGAACTAAAGAGGTTGTTAAGAAAGTTCAACAACACGATAAAAAAGTTAAAATAATCACTAAAGCCTCAGATAATACTGAGCAAGAAATAATAGCAGATAAACTATTGGTTGCAGTAGGCAGAAAAGCAAATGTTGAAGGCATGAATCTTGAAGAAGCAGGTATTAATTATTCATACAAAGGCATAGAAGTTAATAAGTACCTGAGGACCAATATATCTAACATATGGGCTTGTGGTGATTGTATAGGAGACTATCAATTCTCGCATATCTCCGAGGTTGAAGCCAGGCAAGTCATCCAAAATATACTATCTCCTATTAAAAGTCCTGTAAATTATGCCAATGAACCTTGGGCAACTTTTACCGATCCAGAGCTTGCTCATATAGGTATAACAGAGCAAGAATCTATAAATTGTAATATTGCACATAAGGTTTATAAATTTCCTCTTTCCAAGCTTGACAGAGCTATAGTGGAGCAAGAGGAACAAGGTTTAATAAAAATAATCACAACCCCTAACGGAAAAATAATAGGCGTTCATATCCTTTCCACAAACGCAGGAGAGCTGGCAAATGAGCTTCTTCTCGCAATGAATAAAAACATAGGTCTTTTAGATTTATCGTTTATTCCTCATATTTATCCAACGTGGGGATACGGCATTCAAAGAGCTTGTGATGACTTTTTAAAAGATTTTTCAGACAAATGGTATATGAAAATCGGCTTAAAAATTTTAAAGGCGATATCCAAATGATTTCCATAATAATCCCGACTTTAAACGAAGAAGAAAATATAGCAGACTGCATAAAAGGATTTTTAGATCAGGCTTGCGAGGTTATAGTTGTTGATGCGCAAAGCCAAGACAATACACTGAATATTGCACGGCAATTAAATGTAAAAATCATTGAATCTAAAATAAAAAATAGGGCTCATCAAATGAATCTCGGAGCTAAGGCCGCTCAGGGTGATATTTTACTATTTTTTCACGCAGATAGCAGAATATCCGATTATGCTTTGGATTCTATAAAAAAAATTTTAAATAACAAAAAATACATTGGTGGCGGTTTTACCTTAAGATTTTTTCCTAAAAATCCTTTTAATTTATTTCAATCAGGCTTTGCAAATGTTTTTTGCAGACTTACTGGCTTGCTTTTTGGTGATAGGGGGATATTTATCAGGAAAGATTCTTTTATTGAGCTTGGCGGTTTTCCTGAAGTAAAAATAATGGAAGATGCTGCTTTTTCTGATAAAATGAGAAAAAATGGTAAAATTATAATATTGCCTGAAATTGTTAAGACAAGTGCTCGCAAGTATGCTAACGAAACTAAATTTCAAGCTCTTTACAGAACGATGTGGGCATATATAGCTTATAAAATAGGAGTTTCCCCAGAAACAATCTATAAGGGATACTATAATATTAAAGAAAAAGACAACAGTAATTAATAATATAATTGAGGATTTAGGAAAATGACAAACAAAAGAGAAAGTGTAAAAAATTACTATGGCAAAGAGCTTCAAGGCACTAATGATTTAAAAACTAATGCTTGCCGCGTAGAAGGCGGTATGCCTTTATCTCATAGAAGAATTATGGGATTAATTGACGATGAAATTTTAGATAAATTTTACGGTTGCGGCTCTCCTATCCCATCAAATATTGAAGGATGCAGCATACTTGACCTTGGTTGCGGCACAGGGCGCGACGTATATCTTTTATCAAAGCTTGTCGGCGAAAACGGATTTGTGATGGGCGTTGATATGACAGATGAACAACTTGAGGTCGCCCAAAGGCACGTTGAAGGTCAAACCAAAAAGTTTGGTTACACAAAGCCAAATGTAAGATTTGTAAAAGGTTATATAGAAGATTTATCGCAAATAGAAGATAATTCCTGCGATGTGGTTACTTCTAACTGTGTAATCAATCTTTCTACAGATAAAAAAGCTGTGTTTTCAGAAATCTTTAGAATTTTAAAGCCTGGTGGCGAGCTTTACTTCTCTGATGTTTTCTCAGGCAGAAGAATACCTGAATCCATAAAAAACGATCCTGTTCTTTATGGAGAATGTTTAGGTGGTGTTTTATACATAGAAGACTTTAGAAGGATTTTAAGAGAAGCTGGTTGCCTTAACTACAGAGTTGTTTCTAACAGAAGAATCAAGTTAACTAATCCAGAAATTATAAACAAAGCAGGCATAATAGACTTTTATTCAATGACAATAAGAGCATTCAAGTTGGATGATATTGAAGACATATGCGAAGATTATGGCCAAGTAGCTACATATAAGGGAACAATCGCAGAGTCACCGCATTCGTTTGAGCTTGATGATCATCATGAGTTTATAACAGGCAAGCCAATGTTAGTTTGCGGAAACACTGCATCAATGATTTCAAAAACACGTTTTGGCAAACATTTTGAAGTTATAGGCAACAGAACCACTCATTACGGAGCTTTTGATTGTTCTGGCGGTGGCTTGTTCAGACAATAACAATACAGAGGTCACCGGCTCCTGGTGTTAGTGCCTAAGGCTCCATTCTTTTTCCTACATTAAAGATAAGCCAGTAAGCTCTTTTTATCACTAACTATAGTGATATGGAGCTTACTTTTCAAGGCAAGATGCACTGGAAGAAATTTATCAAAGCATACTAAAAAAGGAACAAAAATATCAGTTAGTGCTTATAAAACAGATGATAGCGTACAATTTTCAGTCAAAGACAATGACCAAGGTATACCAAAAGAGCACATTCTTATGGTATTTCAACGGTACCCCACAGAAAAAAGAAAAATAGGGACAGGGCTGGGATTATATCTTTCAAAACAAATTATAGAAGCGCATAAAGGTAAAATTTGGTTTGAAAGAGAAAGAAGGCAAGGGCTCTACTTTTTTCTTTACTTTACCGCTTTAAAAAGTAGCTTTGAGTTAATATAATTAATAAATAATTCAATTATAATAATATTATTGAAAAAATATTCGGCATCCCGTAGAATTGCACATGAAGAGATTATTTAAAGAGATGATATTATGAATGAATTAATTAAAAAAGCAGAAGAAACTCATAACCTTTCAAAAGAAGAGCTCGTAACGTTACTTAAAGATGATAGTCTAAATCAAGAGATTTTCCATGCGGCAAATAGAGTAAGGCATAAATATGTAGGGGATGAAGTTCATCTAAGAGGATTAATTGAGTTTTCAAATATATGTAAACAAAATTGTTTGTATTGCGGCTTAAGACGTGATAATGACCAAATAACACGCTACAGGCTTGAAATTGATAAAGCCATAGACTTTGCGGAAAAAGCCAACTCTTATGGCTATAAAACATTGGTTCTTCAATCCGGTGAAGATTCATTTTATACAGTGGATAAAATGAAACACCTTATTGGCAAAATCAAAAGTTTAGATCTTGCGCTAACTTTAAGTATAGGCGAAAAAGCAAGAGAAGAATATGAAGAATACAGAAAAGCCGGTGCAGACAGATATCTTTTAAGAATAGAAACAACGGATAAAAAACTCTATGAGCAACTTAATCCGGGTATGAGCTTTGACAATAGAGTAAAATGCTTGAAAGAAATAAAAGAGCTAGGCTATGAGCTAGGTACCGGTTGTATGGTAGGATTGCCAGGGCAAAGTATTGAATTCCTTGCTGATGACATATTGTTTTTTAAAGAAATAGGTGCGGATATGATTGGAATTGGTCCTTTTATTCCAAATCATAATACTCCTTTAAAAGATACAGAAAGTGGAGCTTTTGAGATGTCTTTAAAGGTTATGGCACTGACAAGATTATTATTACCTGATATAAATATACCTGCGACAACGGCTATGGAAACTTTGAACCTTAAAGGACGTTTGATTGCACTACAAAGCGGGGCAAATGTTGCTATGCCTAATGTAACAGAAGGTGAGTACAGAAAATATTATGAGTTATATCAAGGTAAAATTTGCGTAAATGATACTCCTGCACACTGTAGGTCCTGTATAACAGGACAAATTAATAGTATAGGAAGAACGGTATCTGAAGAGTATGGATTCAGAAAGAAATCTTGCTCTTATGACTATAACTCAGGCGGCTGTTGCTAATATAAAAACATGCTAAGTTCTAACTGCAACAACCTTTAGTGCAGCAGTTAGAGTTTGCATATTCGTTTTGATCTTTATTCTCTATGCATACTGCGCAATTTGAAGCAATTTGGCCTTGTTCTGAATATTTATGATAACCTTTCATCCATTTAGGCTTTTTGCAAGGGCATATTTGAGAAAATTGGAAAAATTTAACAAATTTATCTAAAGTATCACCAGTAATTGCATGTTCTAACTGATTAGCATTTTCCTCGGCTGCTTCTGGGGTAACTTTAAGAATATTTACAAGAAAATTTTGAATTACTTCTTGCCTTTCTATAAGGTCTTTTGCAATACTATATCCTAACTCAGTAAGAGTTATAAGGTCATAGGGCACATAGTTTATAAATCCGCGCTCACCTAAATTTTTTAATGCCTCTGAAACTGATGAAGGTCCAATGCTCAATTGCTTACATATATCTTTTGCCTTTGCAGCTTGTTTTTCTTTAGAGATTTTATATATTGCTTTAATATAGTTTTCCTGACTAGCTGTAAGTTTTTGTTTTTTACCCATATTGATTCTTCCTTTTGACTGATTTATTATAAACATTATGGCGAGCCGAAAAAAATTCAATAAACCGATTTATTCATATATAAAGATTAAATCACAGTAATAATACTATAACAATAACTCTAAAATCGGCAGAAATGTAAAAAAGAAAAAGATGAAATAATAAAAAAATCCTGTCGTGGAGGCTATAAAAATTGGTTATTAAAGACAATAATTATTCTAGCAAAAAAATAGCAGTAGCAATGAGCGGCGGAGTTGATAGCAGTGTGACCGCTTTATTGCTAAAAAATCAAGGTTATGACGTCATAGGTATAACAGGCATAATGCACGACTTTGATGATGCAGATACTTTTATAGAAAAGGCTCGACAAGTTTGTGATGAAATAGGAATTCAACATTATGCAGCGGATCTTAGGATTGAATTTAAAGATAAAGTTGTAAACTATTTTGAGCAGACTTATAAAAAAGGGAAAACACCCAATCCTTGCGCTATTTGTAATAAAAATATTAAATGGGGTGCCTTAAGAAAATATGCTGCTGAAAAATGGGGAGCAGAATACTTTGCAACAGGACATTATGCAAAGATTATTAACGATAATGACAATTATAAACTTGTTAAGGTAGAGGATGCAAAAAAAGAGCAGCTTTATATGTTATTCGAGCTTGAGCAGGAAGACCTAAAATATACTATTTTCCCTCTTTCGGGTTATAAAAAATCAGAAGTAAGAGAAATAGCAAAAAATAATAATCTGCCCAGCGCTTCAGCGCTGGAAAGCCAAGATGTTTGTTTTATAAAACCTCCTATGACAACACAAAAATACCTAGAAAAGGTTATTGATAATAAGCTAGGTGATATTATTGATATTAGAACTTGTAAAGTCGTAGGCAAGCACGAAGGAGTCCATAATTTTACAATTGGTCAAAGAAAAGGAGTGAGAGTAAGCTCTGATATTCCTCTTTATGTAATATCTATAGATGTTGAAAATAATAAAGTAGTTATTGGGCCAAAAGAAAAGGCTTATCAAAAAAAATTTTTAGTGAAGGATGTAAATTGGCAACATACCATAAAAAATTTAAATGATTATAGAGTTTTGGTAAAAGTCAGATATAACTCTCCAGCTTTTACTGCTATAATAACAGCAAAAAAAAACGGCAACATATTAGTACAGGCTGATGAACCTGTGTTTTCGATAACACCGGGTCAAGCAGCTGTTTTTTATCACATTGATGAAGAATACTTAATCGCTGGAGGATGGATTATTTAAGCTGTTATTAGTAAAGAATTTAAGAATTAGTAAAGCAATGAGGATAAAGAGAAAGGGAGAACGATGAATTTAGAGACACTTGCAATTCATGCAGGACAAGAAGCGGATCCTACAACAGGCTCAATGGCTGTACCGATATACCAAACAGCTTCTTATGTATTTGAAGACACAAACGATGCAGCAGAGCTTTTTGCTTTGAAAAAGTTCGGGAATATATATACAAGACTGATGAACCCTACAACAGATGTTTTTGAAAAAAGGGTTGCACTGCTCGAAGGCGGAGCTGCTGGTCTTGCTACAGCTTCTGGTCAGGCGTCAATAACTTATGCTTGTTTAAATATAGCAAAGCCCGGCGATGAAATAGTTTCAGACTCAAAGCTTTATGGTGGAACCTATAATTTATTGGCCTATACCTTTGCAAGATTGGGCATTAAAGTCCATTTTATAGAGACAAATAATCGTAAAGACTTTGAAAAAGTAATAAATGAAAAAACAAAACTTATATATACAGAGAGTATTGGAAATCCAAAACTTGATATTGCGGATTTAAATATGCTTTCTGATGTTGCACACAGTCATAATATACCGCTTATTGTTGATAATACCGTACCAACTCCATATTTATTAAAGCCTATTGATCATGGTGCAGATATTATAGTGCATTCTGCAACTAAATTTTTAGGTGGTCATGGTACTTCAATTGGTGGGATTATTATTGATTCAGGTAAATTTGATTGGGAAAAATCCGGTAAATTTTCTGAAATGGTTGACCCTGATCCTAGCTATCACGGTATTAGCTATACAGAAAGCTTTAAAAAGCTGGCATTTATAATAAAAGCAAGAGTGCAACTTCTTAGAGATATGGGCGCAGCCATAAGTCCTTTTAATTCATTCCTTATACTTCAAGGGATTGAAACATTACACCTTAGAATGCAAAGGCATTCGGAAAATGCTTTGGCGGTCGCTCAATACCTGAAAAATCACGATAAAGTAAGCTGGGTGAATTATCCTGGGCTTGAAGATAATCCAAATTATGAACTTACAAAAACATACCTTCCAAAAGGTCAAGGAGCAATAGTCGGCTTTGGTATTAAAGGAGGAATAGATGCCGGTGTTAAGTTTATAGAAAGCCTAGAATTAATATCTCATTTGGCAAATATTGGTGATGCAAAAACACTTGTAATACATCCTGCAAGTACAACTCATCAACAGTTATCACCTGAAGAAAAGTTAAAAACAGGTGTTACTGATGACTTTATCAGACTATCAGTTGGTATAGAAAATATAAAAGATATTATTAGTGATATAGAGCAGGCTTTAAGTAAAGTTTAAAGTGAGTAATATAAGTTGGAAAGATATAACAGAAATATTCTCATAAATAAAATTGGAACCGAAGGACAAAATCTACTTCTTAAGTCCAAAATACTCGTAGCAGGTGCGGGAGGTTTAGGTTCAACTGTTATAACCTCCCTTGCTTCTATGGGAATAGGTTCTATTGGTATAATAGATGATGATTCAGTTGAATTATCAAACTTAAATAGGCAGTATATCCATAATATAAAAAGTATTTCTAAATACAAAACAGATTCTGCGCAGGAATGGGTTGAAAATTTCAATCCAGATATTGAAATAAACACTTATAGACTAAGATTTGACCATAGTTACTCTGAACTTTTATATTATTATGATATGGTTATTGATTGCTTTGACTCGTATAAATCAAAGTTTGTATTGAACGATGCTTGTATAAATGAGAATAAAATTCTTATTCATGGCGGAGTTTCAGAATTTTACGGACAGGTTCTTAAGATTATACCGGGTAAAACAGCATGTTTAAGATGTTTATTTCCTGATAAAGAAAATCTACCTGCTGAAATAAAAGGTGTTATCAGCCCCAGTGTCAGTGCAATTGGTTCAATTCAATCAATGGAAGTTTTAAAACATATACTAAAGCTCGAAGAAACATCATTAGAAAACATTCTCCTTTGTTTTAACGGTTTAAAACAAGATTATAAAAAAATTCAAATAAATAAAAATAAAAAATGCTCAATTTGTAATTAATTAATTGATAGAAGGTTAGAAAAATGTTAAAAGAAGAGATTATTAAAAAAATTAACAAGCTTAAAAAAGAAAAAAATGCAGTAATACTAGGGCACTGCTATCAAAATGTAGAAATTGATGAAGTGGCAGATTATGTAGGTGATTCATTATACTTAAGCAGAAAAGCAGCAGAAACAGACGCAGATATAATTGTTTTTGCTGGAGTGTATTTTATGGCGGAAACAGCTAAAATTCTTTCTCCTAATAAAAAAGTGCTTTTACCAAGGCTGGAATCAGGCTGTTTGATGGCTGATATGATTAGTGTTGAAGATCTAAGAAAGTTTAAAGCCTCATATCCGAATATTCCTATAGTATGTTATGTAAATTCTTCGGCTGAAGTTAAGGCAGAGTCTGATATTTGCTGTACAAGTTCAAATGCGGTTCAGGTGGTAAAATTTTTAGCTGAAGATAAGGTTCTTTTTGTGCCAGATAAGTATCTTGGTAGTTATGTAGGGGCTCAGGTGCCAGAAAAAGAAGTTATACCTTTTATGGGTTATTGCCCGACGCACCTTCGTATTAAACCTGAGGATATTGTTGCGAAAAAAGAATTATATCCTGAGGCTGAGGTCTTGGCTCACCCTGAATCTCATGCAGAAGTGCTTAAGCTGGCTGATTATGTAGGCAGTACTTCTAGGATAATGAATAGAGCTAAAGAAAGTTCAGCCAAAACATTTATAATAGCTACTGAAAAAGGTGTTGTTGAAAGACTAGAGCGAGATCTTAAAGATAAAAGATTTATATTAGCCTCTGAAAAGGCAATATGCCAGAACATGAAATGGAATACGCTAGAGGATATTCTTATTTCGCTTGAAAAAGATGAGCCGGAAATTACTGTAGATGAAGATATAGCTAAAAAAGCCCTTAGTAGTATAGAAAAAATGGTAAAAATAGGATAATATCGAGGATTACAATGAATAAACAAGATCGTATAAAAGAATTATTGCAGTATTATGAATACTCTTTGGAGGAGTTAACAGAAATAGCTTCAAAAATTACAAGAGAGAACTTTTCTAATAAGGCAGAGTTATGCAGTATTTTGAGTGTTAAAACCGGCAAGTGCTCGGAGGATTGTAGGTATTGCTCTCAAAGTGGTCATTATAAGACAAAAATAGAAGTTCATGAGCTATTATCAGTAGAAGAAGTGAAAAAAGCTGCTGAAAATTCTAAAGAGAATATGGCCAGCAGGTTTTGTATTGTTACATCCGGTAAAAACCCTGATGATAAAGATTTTACCAAAATTCTTAATATGGTTGAGACAGTTGCTGATATTGAAGGTCTTCATTGCTGTGCTTCTTTGGGTATATTAGATGAAAAAAGGGTTAAACAGCTAAAAAGTGCCGGACTGGAAAGATATAATCATAACCTGAATACGTGTAAAGACTTTTATAAAGAGATAAGCTCGACTCATACATATGAAGACAGATTTAATACTATAGAAAATATTATACAGAACGATATTGAAGTATGTTCAGGCGGAATTATAGGAATGGGTGAGTCCAGAGAACAACGAATAGCTTTGGCTCTTGAACTTGCTGAGCTTAATCCTGTTTCTGTGCCTATTAATATATTACATCCTGTAGAGGGAACGCCATTTGAAAATCGACTTGGGGCAATTGACGAAGAAGAAATTTTAAAGACCCTTGCTATATTTCGTATTGCACTACCCAAGGCTTATTTAAGATATGCAGGCGGTAGAACTACGAGGTTATCGGAGTCTGCCCAAAAATTAGGCATAAAATTGGGTGTAAATGCTTTGCTTGTAGGTAATTATCTTACAACAACCGGTACATCACCTGATAATGACTTAAAAATGCTATCTGAAAATGATTTAATTCCTGTTTAAATAGAACAATAACCTTCTATCCTCTATTCCCTCTTTTGTAATTGAAAGGGGGATTTTTATATATTTTTTGTAAAGAAAGCTTAATGTTCTATTCCTATTTGATAATTTTTATATAATACTTTATCTTAAGTTAAAAAAGTTAGGGGAGACTAACATTATGAATATGAATACGAAATTTTTGACACCACCAAAGGCTGCTGGCATAGGAAGAAAACCTTTACCTGCACAAGGCTCAAATCTTCAGGTCACTCAGGCTAAAAGAGGAGATGGGCTTCCAGGCTCTCTTGATAGACCTGGAATAATACCAGGAAAATTTAGTTTAGCTGAAGCAGAAAAAGTATATTATTTAGCAGGTAAAAATAGTGGCATTTACCAAGGTAAAACTGATTGGAAGCAAGAAGAAAGAGTTGAAGGATTAACAGATGAAGCTATAAACGCCTTAGTATCAATTTCAGACCAAGATCTATGGAAGTTATACTGTAAGGCAGTGATGCGACAAGCAACGGAAGAAGCACGAGAAAAAAGAGCAAATGAACTAAAGGCAAAATTCAAAGATGGAGCTGCGACACTAAGAGCTAGACTGGAAGGCATGGCGGGTCCAACCTCAAGAAATCCTGATGATGCCCAAAAACCTAATCCTGTTGATCCTAAACAAATAAACATTCCTAAACAGGTAAGCCCTACAATACTTGCAGAAATAGAGGCTGCTATTCGTCGGACAGTTGATGGAGTTTATCGTGGTCAACCAGAAACGCTGGACGAGGAAGCACGTAAAAAAGTCGAGGACCTAAACGAAACAGATCCATCTACAGGACCTAGGCTTACTCAAGGATTTAATCATGGCAATACAGCTATACCCAAAGAAGTTAGCTCTAAGTTTTTAGCTGAAATATATAAGGCTGCTGTATATGGAACAGGTATATACAATGGAGAGCCTGGACCTCCCATTACACAAGCAAAATACGAGGAGGTTGAAAGTGCTAGCGAGCCTCCTCGTGATGGTTGGGGATACAGCAATAGCAAAGGAGAGAGTCTTGCTAATCAATCTCTTCATCGAGGTGAAGATACAATACCTGATGCAGTTGCTTCAGAAGATCTAGAAGAACAAGAAGAGAGGGCGAAAAAGAATCGTGGCATTAATCCTTCAGATGATGAGAATAAACACTAATTAAGATAAGATAAAGAGGTAGTGGTCTGAAACAAAGTGAAAAATAAAACGTCATAAATATCATTCCAAAAAATGAGGAATGATATTATGATTAAAAATATTGGATTTTGCACAAAATGTGGAAGTGAAAATATAGTTAAAAATGGTCATAACGTTTCCGGTCAACAACAATACCTCTGTAAAGATTGTAAAGCCCGCAGAGTCCTTGATTCTGAAAAGCGATATCCGAAAGAAAGAAAAGAAGAAATTATTAGAGCTTACTTCGAAAGAACCGGTTTGCGTGGATTAGAACGAATATTTCATGTATCAAGGCATACAGTAACAGAATGGCTAAAAAAAAATGAGCGAAAAATTGCCTGCGATAGAAGAAACACTTATCAAAGTAAAGAATGACATCCTTGAATTAGATGAAGAATGGTCTTTTGTAAAAAAGAAAATTGATAAAAGATGGTTATGGCTTGCATTGTCTCGAAAAACAAGGCAAATTGTTGCTTATTTTATTGGAGACAGAACTGAAAAAAGTTCTAAAAAGCTTGAGGAAAGAATTCCTGAACGATATAAAGAAACATTTAAATTTAGTGATTTATGGGATACTTATAACGCTATTTTTCCTGAAAACCATTTATCTGTGCATAAAAGTAGCGGTGAAACATGTCATATTGAAAGATTTAACTGTACCATTAGGCAAAGATTAGCTCGTTACACTAGAAAAACATTAGCTTTTTCAAAGTCTGATTTCTGGCATGATCTTGTTACACGATTGTTTATTATTAATTACA
>JANQLL010000230.1 GCA_028280605.1 Candidatus Gastranaerophilales bacterium | reverse complement strand
GTTGTATACGCCTTCCTTTCTACTTTTAAGCAACAGATTAATACCTCTATAGGTAAATTGAAGAGAATTATACAAAATTTTGTATATTCAACTCAAGATGGGGCTGACCGTTTGGGATGTTTAATAAATTCTTAAATTTCTGGACGTTTTATTTTTTACTTTGTTTCAGACCACTACCTTTTTTTTAACTATAAAATTCAAAAAAACTGCCCCTTATATTTTTTTATTATCAGGGCAGTTTAATTATATCTTAAATTTTATATTTGAGCTCTTTCTTTAATTTGCTTGCTTAAATCCGCTGCTTTATCAGTATCTTCCCAAGGAAGCTCAATATCTGTTCTTCCAAAATGTCCGTATGCCGCAGTATTTTGATAAAACTTACCATTATTTTTTGAAGGTAAATTTCTTAAATTAAACTTGTTAATTATAGCTGCAGGTCTAAGGTCAAAGTTCTTATTAATTAACTCGCCAATTTCAGTGTCGCTTATCTGACCTGTACCGAATGTATCAACTAATACAGAAACAGGATCAGCTTTACCAATAGCATAAGCTAATTGAACTTCGCATGTTTTAGCCAAACCGCATGATACAATGTTTTTAGCTACATATCTTGCCGCATAAGTTGCGCTACGATCAACTTTTGTCGGGTCTTTACCACTAAATGCACCGCCGCCGTGACGAGCATAGCCGCCATAAGTATCAACAATAATTTTACGACCTGTTAAGCCTGCATCACCTTGTGGTCCACCAATTACAAAACGCCCTGACGGATTAATATAATATTTTGTATTCAAGTCAGGTTTAATTTTTTCATTTTTAAATACAAAATCAATAACATGTTTTTTCAAATCATCAGAAATAATTTGTTGAACCTTTGCATTATCAGATTCACCATTAATTTCAGGATCATGTTGAGTTGAAATAACAATAGTATCAATTCTTGCAGGAAGACCATCAATATATTCTACAGTTACTTGAGTTTTTCCGTCAGGTCTTAAATAAGATAAAGTATCATCTTTTCTTACTTTAGACAATTTTAAAGCTAATCTATGTGCCAAGCTGATAGGCAATGGCATAAGCTCTGGTGTTTCATCACAAGCAAAACCAAACATAATACCCTGATCTCCGGCACCAAGATTTTCATCTTCCTGTGTTTTAAGCTCGCTGCCGCTTCTAGATTCTAGGGCTGTATTAACGCCTTTGGATATATCGCTTGATTGTTCGTCTATACTTGTTATTACAGCACAGGTCTTAGCATCAAAACCACCGCCTGCTGAACCTAAATATCCAATTTTTTCAACAGTATTTCTTACAACGCTTGGTATATCAACATAACAACTTGATGTAATTTCACCGGCTACTAAAACCATTCCTGTTGTAACAGAGGTTTCTGCTGCAACTCTCGCTTTAGAATCTTGTGACAAGAACGCATCTAAAATAGCATCTGAGATTTGATCGCATACTTTATCAGGATGTCCTTCTGTTACAGATTCTGATGTGAATAAAAAATTCTTTTTCATTTTTATTTTTACTCCTGTTATTCAAACCCATTTTAAACAATAATGGAAATATTTTTATACTAAAGAATTGATATAAATATTTTTTAGCTATGTTGCAGCTCTTCCTTTTCTTCTTGGAGAACCGCTTCAATCGTTTCGGTAATGCCTTGAACTATTTTTAAATAGTCTTCGGTTTGTAAAGTACTTAAAGTCGTCATAGCACTTCTCAGCTCAGGCTTTTTATCATACCATCTTCTTTTATTAAATGCTTGATACAAGCCTAAAACTCTTTCTTTGCCAAGACTGACAAAGTTATCGTCTTTATTTTCTTCATTGGTTTTTCTAATTAAGTTCACAAACTCAATTATCATCTGAGAAATCTCTTCTTGAGCATCTCCAGGTACTTGCTCAATCAAGCGCAAAAATCTTGCTACTCTTACATCTTGATCGTACCATCGTCTACCACATACTTTAAGCATTGTTCTTCCCCTATTCGGTTATATTTTTATTTATTCATTACTTTTAAGTATTTGTATATTATCCATATTATAATAAGTTTTACGTTAATAGGCTAATACTTTATATTTTATTAATAAAATCCCTTAATTGTTATATTTTTTAATATCTTAAAAAGAAATAAAACATACTTTAAAGTTATTATACATAAGCTGAAAAGTATTCTAGTTCTTTTATAGTATAAAAATATTAAAAACCTTGTAATAGAATAAGTTATACAATAAAATGGTAATACTAAACAAATCCTTTACTAATTTTTAAAAGGTGGGTCCGGGGATATATATGCTAAGAAAATTATTAATGATTTCATTTATTGGAGTATTTTCCTTAAATATTGCTTTTGCGAATGATAAAAATATTATAACCAATATCATTCCTGACGAACAAGGCAAATTAATAATAATGACCAGTGAAAAAAGAATAGAGAACTATAATACCATTAGGCTAAAAGATCCATTCAGAGTAGTGGTAGATATTCCTAATGCAGTTCTTTCCTTTAAAAAAATGTCTATTGATATCGCAGATAAGGGCATTAAGAAATTTAAAGCTTCTCAATTCTCTTTAAATCCTGATATAGTACGTTTTGTATTCACTGCAGATTCCGAAGATCAATTAAATAAACTGGGTTTAAAAATTTATAATAAAACTGTTGTATTCAAATTAGATGACATTAATCCCAAAAATATTGTTACACCTAAGATTTATGCAGACAAAAAGTCTCACGAAAGCAAAGCTATTGCTTCAAAAAAAATAAAACAATTGGTTACTGTTACACACCTACCTAAAAAAGAAAAAGAAAATTTAATTACCAAAGATAATAATATTAAAAATAATGACGAAATATCAGAAAAAGTTGTTCCTAAATCCGATATTAAAATGACTTTAGACCCAAGTAAACCGGCTGAATCTTGTATTAAAGATGACACAAAAGACCAGCCAACTAAAGACAATAAAATAGCAAATAAAAAGCCGCAAGAATTAAATAAAGAAGAAGTCAATGCTGTTAAAGTCTCAAAAGATTTGCTGCAAAAACAAATGGACAATATTTTGCAAGATGATCCTAATTCTAAAGTTGAGACAACACAAGAGACAAAGCAAGAAATAAAACAAGAAGAAAAACCAAAAACAATTGCTAAAGAGGACGAACAGCCTAAAGCTGTAAAGAAAAAAGAACAAGAGTTTTCTCAAAAAAATATTTATTATTCTGTAAAAAATAATAACAGCTATAATTTGGTAATAAAAAAAATTTCAACTAAAAAAAATCAGATTATTCTCTCAGGAACAGGTAATTTTATCATATGTGAACCTTTACTAATAAAAGAACCTAACAGGCTGGTGTTTGATATTCCTAATTCAATACTGGACTCTAATGATTTAGCTAAGACTATAGAATTAGAAAATAAAGATATTGTAAGAATCGGACAATTTGAATCAAATACCGCAAGGCTAGTTGTCGAAACATCAAATCCTGATAAATATATCACTGCTGTCACTCCAGATACTCAATCAATGGTTATTGCACCAGAGGACGAGTTGGACTTTAGCGTATTAAAACAAACTTTTGCAGATGCGAATATCCGAGATATAAACGTTTATCAAATTGATAAAGATACAACAAAAATAATATTATCTTCTAATAGCCCTATTTATCACAATATAAAGCACAAATTAGACAGCAAGCAAACAAGTCTTTCATTGTTTAACGTTAGTGTACCTAAACAAAATATGCTTGCTAAATTTAAAGAAACTAATCACTTAAAAGGCGTAAATATAAAAGAACTTGAAAAAGGTACCAAATGGCTATTTTCCACTAATAAAGCTGTTCAATTCGAAACCAGATTAAGCTTGGACGGCAGGACACTAGAATTAACATTAAAATCTCCTAAAATAGAAAAAATAGCTAAAAAGAAAAAGCCAAAAAATGATAATAGCCTTTTAAGAGGTAAAATAGTAATAGACGCAGGTCATGGCGGATACGACCCGGGTGCGGAAGTTAATGGTATATTTGAAAAAGATATTGTCTATGATATTGCAAAAAGATTAGCAAAAAAATTGCAATCTGCCGGAGTTCAAACAGTTTTTACAAGAAAAGGAGACAAAACTGTATCTCTTAAAGAAAGAACCGACATTACAAACAAAGAAAAACCAGATGCATTCGTAAGTCTTCATATTAACTCTTCCACAGATAAAAAAATTAAAGGTATAGAAACACATTGGTATACAAAGCAAAGTGAAGGTTTAGCATTCCAGATACAACAAGAGTTAGTTAAATATGTTAAATCTCCTGACAGGGGAATTAAAAATTCTATGTTTTATGTTATTCATCATACAGAAGTACCGGCTATACTTGTTGAGATAGGTTTTATGTCAAACCCGGCAGAAAGATATAAATTATTAAGCGCTAAAAGAAAAGATCAAACAGCTAAAGCTATATCTGCAGGCTTATTTAAATATTTAATTATGAAATATTCGGCTATGAACCCTGTAAAAATTGAAAGTAAATTATAATGAAATATAAACCAGACAAAAATGCGCCCATTGGCTTATTTGATTCCGGTGTAGGCGGGCTGACAGTATTAAAACATCTAATAAATGTACTCCCTCAAGAAAATTATATTTATTTTGGCGATACACTAAGGGTTCCATATGGAGAAAAAACAAAAGAAGAACTATATTCTTTTGTAACCGGAATTCTGGACTGGTTCAAGTTTCATAACGTAAAAATTGTACTGATGGCATGTAATACCAGCTCAGCTGTGGTACTTGACGAAGTCAAAGATAATTATGACTTTCCTATTTTAGGCTTAATTGAACCTACCGCAGAACATATAGCCGGACTTGATTCGGATAACATAGGAGTAATCGCAACATCTGCAACAATAAAATCAAAGGCATACAGCCAACAAATTATAAAACTTTCTCCAGATAAAAAAGTATATGAAATTGCTTGCCCTGGGCTCGTTGAAATAGTAGAAAATGACATAACCCATACAGATCAAGCACATGAAAAAGTTTTTGAATATATTAACCCGCTAATAAATAATCAAGTCGAAAAAATTATTTTAGGCTGTACTCACTACCCGTACCTTGCGGAAGTAATAAATAAATTTACTAAAGCTCCAAATATGCTTGCAGATCCCGCTCAGTATCTTACTGAGCAATTGTATCAAAAGCTTAAAGAGTTAGATTTATTTAATAATAGCTCTAATTGTTACAGAAAATATTATGTCAGCACTGCACCTGACAAATTTGTAAAAGCAGGACAGCGTTTTTTAGCTGAATGCAGCAATGCTACACTTATTAATCCTATTAAGAACTAATAACAGATATTTATTACCCTTTTAATAAATCATAAAATTCCATAGCTGTTTTATTCCAGGTTAACTTAGAAAGGTCTTTTCCTGCTTGTTGACCAATAGGTTGCAATTTTTCTCTGTTATGATATGCCCACTCAAGCTGATCAACAATCTCATCAACCTCTGGCGCTTGCCATTTAGAGATTAAGCCTTCTGGGTTATATAATGATATATTTCTATACTGACTTAGCTTTATAGAATTTTCATCTGTCACAATATCTTTATGACCTGTAAGATTAGATGCAATAACAGGTTTGCCGCACGCCATATACTCCATTAATACAAGGTTTGTTCCGCCTTCACATCTATTAGGAAACAGACCAATATCAGTATTTTTATAAATTTGAGCCATACCTGTATTAGGAATTGAAGGTAATATCATAACTTTATTCAAATCAACACCGTTAGCTGCAAATAATTTAGCTGCATACTCCCTGTACTGCTCTCCCTGATAAGGCACATAATTAATAAAAGGAGAAGCTTTAAGGGTTTCTAATAGCTCTGGCCATAGGTTATACCAGCTATTTACTAACAATACATCGTCATATTTATCTTGCAAAATCTTAAATGCCTTAATAACAAGATCCTGACCTTTTCTTAACTCCAGTTTGCCGCCTGAAAATATTACAAATTTATCAGTAAAGTACTGTTTTTCACTGGCTACCGGATTAAATAGCTGAGGGTCTATACCTTGTAGTATTGTTTTTACATTATTTACGCCATAATCTCTTAAAACTTCTTCACACCAGGTACTGCCCGTTACTACAAGATCAAAATTTGCTTTTGCCAGTTTAACTTCTTCTTCTTTTAGTATATTTTCTTCAAAAAAGGTATAACCAATATTTAGGCTGCCTTTTAGCTCAGGTTCCCACGTTGTCATAGACTTGCCCAAGATTCCAAACAATATAGGAGAATTAATCGGAGAAGCCTTTCTAAGTTCTTCAACCTGCTCTTTTGGTATTATGTTTTTTTGTAAAACTGCTAAATCAAGCTCATTATTAATTTTACTTGGATTAAAGTAAGGGTAAATTAAAGATATATCTGTTTTTTTACTTATTTCCCTTGTTAAATATTTACCTAAAACACCCCATCCGTGATAACTTCCCGCAGGTATAACTAAATAAATCACTCTTGCCCCCCAGCATTCTAATTTTCTATATACTACTTATGATTTTACCCATTACTATATATAAATTTTATCAAGTTTATTATAAACAAGCAACTACAAGGCGCCAGGGTTAAGGAAAATTAAGTAATACCCTTTAACCCCAAGAGTTTATTGAAATTAAGGGAGTTAGAAAATATAGCCATAGTAATATTTTTAAAGCTAT
>JANQLL010000218.1 GCA_028280605.1 Candidatus Gastranaerophilales bacterium | reverse complement strand
CTTGATTTTAAATCAACTTTTGATATATTTTGAAGAGAGATTAGAAAAATATCTCTAATCTCTCAAATTAAGGTTTACACAAAACTTGTTACGGAATCTAAATATTACATACTTATACTACAGAGAAGGCTTAGGTCTTCTCTGTCCGTTTATTTACAGATATTAATTAATACACATATCTGCTTAACCAGAGTACCTGAGCGCAGACTTCATAATTATCTTCATCAGGCTTTAGGGTATATGAATCATACTCTTTATTATCGCTTGTAACCTTAATAACCCCTTTAGGCAGCTTTTGCAAGCGTTTAATTGTCAAAATATCTTCTATTCTTATAATATATATTTTGTTGTTTAAGACCTGAGTTTTAGAGCTATCAGCCAGTACTTTATCCCCATCTAGTATGCCGGGCTCCATTGAGTCACCTTTTACCTTAAGAATATGGCTTGTTTTTATATTAGCATCCATTTGTTTAAGCAGTGCTTCAGGTATGCTTATGTGGCTTTCAGGTTTTTTATTGTCAAGATAACAATTTGGGCTTATAGTGCATTCAACTTCACCCAGTATGGGTATTTTTATGAGGTTTTCGACTGTATTGTTGTTATACATTTCACCCTTAGCTAAAATTAACCATTCAAGATTAATTTTATACAATTTAGATATTTCTAGAGCTAAATCAGCAGAAAGGCTTTTAACTTTACCGGATTCTATGTCAGCTATTTTAGTTTGATAAGTTCCAATACTTTTAGCAAACTTACCTTGTGGCAAGTTAAGCTCTTCTCTCAAAAATTTTAATCTCTCTCCTATTTGCTCCATTATTGAAAATATTTTTAACCTCTTAAGATTTTTCTAAGTTTATTCAGAATTTTCTATTGACATTTGTTAGAATTCTCTATATTATATAGTTAAATAAAAGGGGTACTTGGATTACCTAAAATATAGTAATAATATGGGCTTTAATCCCGCCAGTAAAAAGAATGAAATGAAAAATAATGAAAAAATTTTGTAATAATAAAGCCATTTCCGGCTGTTTATCTAAAATTAGCACCGATGCACTAGTACAAGAGTTAATAACCAGAGATAAAGTCAAAGAACTCGTTTATGCCTATAGTGACTTTGTTATAGTTTCAGGATGCAATGGTGAGTCCAAGCTTAGTTATGAAACTAATGACCCGGTGCAGATTTTAATTTTAAAAAATGTCTTATACTAAGACATGGAAACACAAAAAAAGAAAATATTCAAAACCTGTAATAAATATAGGCGAAGATGATTGTTAAGCCTTTAATATATAGCTGGTACTGCGCCCGGCCCCGACCTTTAATAAAACATTTTTTTCTAATAAGTCCGCAATATCTCTATTTGCAGTATCTTGAGAGCATTTACAAAGCTTAGCCCACTTAGAAGAAGTCAATTTACCCTCAAAATTATCAAAAAGCTTGCTTATAATTTTCTTTTGACGTTCGTTAAAAGTTAAATGACCGTATGTTTGCCAAAACAATGCCTTGTCAAATACACTAGCCAAAAGCTCTTGTGTATTGTCAACAGACCTAAGCAAGCACTCCATAAACCAAACAAGCCAATCAGTGATATTAAGAGAGCCTTTCTGAGTCCTTTCCAAAATTTCATAATACGACTTTCGCTCTCGCCTTATTTGAGCAGACATGCTATAAAAACGCTGTGAAGTATTCTCTGCACGAGCAAGCAACATATCAGCCAAAGCTCTTGCAATTCTGCCATTGCCATCACCAAAAGGATGCAATGTCACAAACCATAAATGAGCAATAGCAGCTTTTAAAATACCGTCTCTATTATTACCCAGTTAATAAAATAATCTACTTCTCCTTCAAGACAAGACGCATCAGGAGCTTGATAATGAATTTTCTCCTTGCCCACAGGTCCGGAAATTACTTGCATAGGTCCATTTTTATCATCACGAAATTGTCCGACTTCAATTTTGTGCATTCCACTGTAACCGGTAGGAAAAAGAGAAGCCTGCCAAGCTATTAGCCTATCTTTTGTTAAAGGCTCGTTGTACTTTTGTGTGGCATCAAGCATCATTTCAACTACGCCTTCAATATTTCTTTCAACATGCATCCAACCACCAATATCCAGCCCCAGCCTTCTGGCAATAGAAGACCTTACTTGCTCTTTATCAAGTATTTCACCTTCTATTTCGCTGGATTTAAGTATATCTTGAGTTAAGATACTTAAAATAGCTTCATCTTTTAATTCAAAGCCAAGAGCATCCATCTTTCCCAATAACATACCTTGAGAAAGCTTCACTTTAGCCAAAACTTCCAAAACTGTTTCTTGGTTCCAATAAAACTTAGGCCATTTAGGATCCTGATAAATATACATGTTTTTCTCCGCTCTTTATGCGGAGATTATATCGCTTTTTCTCCGCAATGTCAAAAAATGGTAGTAAAGCATTGAGTTCTGACGTTTACAAATAAACTTAAGTTATAGCCCAAAATTTTTTATTACGAAATATTACAAAGATAGAATTTCAGACTGCGTAAATTTTAAAAACATGCTAAAATATATATTAACAATATATTTATTAAATAATTAACGAGTGTATTGGATTATGAATTTAACGCAATACGTTACAACTTTATTTTGTGTTTTGTGGAACATCATAGTATTCCTATGCCCAATTTTTGCCCCACAAAATTCAACTAACGGGAAAAAGCTTTCCTTTTCTACTTTTACGCATATTGATATTTATTTTTATAATATATTGTTATGTTTAAAAGAATTAAAAAAGAAAATAATAATAAATAAAAACAATCAAGCTGATACTACATCAGCGCAAACTTTTAATAAAAATAAAAAACAAACATTAAATAAGTTTAATGCTAATAACAAAGCATTAAATCAATCATTAAAAACTATAAAACTATTATCTTACTTGAGATTAAAGGGTGCGCTAGCCACGCAAAACTTAATTTCAAAACACTACTTTTCTCGCTTATGGGATAAGTGTGCCTTTTTATACCCTTTTGTAAGCAAAAATCATTGCAGTCTATATATTTTTTAATTTTTACATCACATACAGTTGAATAAAAAATTTTGGGTTCCTTTAAGGCTAAGAGGGCAAGATTCTTGATGGCTGCTTTTTTCATACGTATGGAAAGCAGCTTTTTTGCGCTTATTTTAGCTGCTATACTCTTGAATTATCTTTTCTATATATTCTTTAAAGCCAAGAAGCTTTGTTTTAATAGTTTTCCATTAAAAAGCTTTCAAAATCTTTGTTTTCTGTATATCTAAGTATTTTATTAACTGAATTTTCTATATCTTGAAGAAAAAACAAAGCGCTTCTCTTCTTCATAAACGAATTGCCTCACTAAGGATAGTATTTTTTATAAACTTTTTTAAGCCATTTGGCGTTCCCAAATCAACGTTTTTATCGAATAAGTCACAAAGATAGTCCTGTAAATCAACCATTTCAAACATATCAATAGTTTCCTAAAATTCAACAAGCAAATCAATATCGCTTTCAGGTATTTGCTCTCCTTTTGCATAGGAGCCAAAAAGCAAAAAATTATCAACGTGATATTTTTGCCGGAAAAAGTCTTCCTGTTCTCGTATTTTTTCTTTTATTTCGTCTATGGAATAGACTTTATCAGTATTCATAAATAAGCCTCTTTATTTAACACCTATTTTATCATAATAGATTTAGGCTCTGCATTAATTTTAATATATATTACCTTTTAATATCTTTAAACAAAAACTGAACCCCTAAATTTCTGATGTTTTCCATTGTAGTTACAAGATTATCCGACTTTTCAACCGATACTTGTATATAATCAGAAACCTCTTCAATATGTCCGTTAACGTTATCTATAGCACTGGCTATATTATCAAGAGCACTTTCTACATTTTGTACCATAACAACGCCTTTATCCACAACCTCTGTATTTGTGTTTACAGAAATAATGGCACTTTTAGTTTGAGTTTGTATCTCCTCAATCATATCAGTTATTTTATCAGTTGCCTCTGCGGACTGCTCTGCGAGCATTCTTACTTCTTCTGCTACTACAGTAAAAGCCTTCCCCTGTTCACCGGCTCTTACAGCTTCCACTGCTGCATTAACTGCTAATATATTAGTTTGAGAAGCAATATTCTTAATAAGATCAACTATCATGCTTATTTCTAAGCCAAGGTTGCCAAGTTTATTGATACTACTAGCAGCCTCTTGCGTTGACACTTTTACTTTATTAATTGTAGCAACTGCTTCATTTGACTGATTTTTACCATAGCTTGCATTTTCTCTTGCTGATTCAGCCAGTTTTACGGTTTTTTCAGCATTTTGAGAAACCTTGCGAAGCTCGGATGTTATTTCATAACATTTTTGAACACTATTTGTTTCACCAGATGCAACTTGAAGCCCAGTGTCAGAATGCTTAAGTCCAATAACACTTTGAATAAACGTCCTAACCTGCAATGATAAAGTATTCAAAGCCTTAGTAAGTGTTCCTATCTCATCATCAGCCAATACTTTTATTTCATGCACCTGAATATTTCCGTTAGAATCCTTATCTATACTTTTTGTCATTAATTCAATAGGTTTTATTATCTTTTTAGAAATTATAAAGAAGGCAAAAACAACACAAGATATAATTAAAATAATAGAAAGCAATTGAAATAAAAGTAAATTAGAAATTTTTTGCTCAGATTCTTTTTGTAGCAATACTACAGCTTTATTCATTTCCTTTAAAAGATTAATATTATTATTTAATACCAACTCAAGATTTTCTTTTGGTTCTTTCCCATTAAGTATAAATTCTATCTTCTGCGAAAATGTGCCCCACAATGACTCAACTTTTGAAAGCTGTGAATAAGAAGACTCATTAGCTTTTGGCAGATATCTGTATTTGGTCTTTTCAAGGTTAAGCGATAATGGAGCTTTGCCTGAGTTTTTAAGGCTTTTTAAGGTTATATCAAATACTTTTATTGTTGAGAGTACTTCTTTTTTTATTTTTTCCGCAGCAGGATCACCGTCTTTTTTAAGCAAGTAGTAGTTTAATATTTCCTTTGTCATTTTCTGAGAAAGCATTCTCTGCCGCCCGGAAAGATTAATAACTATACTGTCATTTTTCTGATTATTAATTACAAACAACGTCCCGCAAAACATCGACAATATTACAATCAATAATATTATAAATATTATAATTATTTTCGCCCTTAAACTCATAACTTTACCTCTAGTCCTTGCTGTTTTTATATACTTAAACAGCATATTTTATAAATCAAATAATATTATATTTATTATACTACATATTGCCTTATTAAATAATCAGGAGAAAGCTTTTTTACTTTTTTATCTTTAAAATCCAACATATTTAAATATACTCCCACTAAAATACTTTTCAGATTATTAAATCGAGTTAAAGTTAATAAAATAAACTATTCTCTGAATTGCGAAGCGGGAGCGTTAAAAATGAAA